>JAGQPV010000508.1 GCA_020426545.1 Planctomycetaceae bacterium | reverse complement strand
TCCCGCTGCGGCTGACGGTCGGCGTTTCCAACAGTGGTGAAACAGTGGCCCGCGATGTGCGGGTCTCCGTCTACACCGATGGCAACCGCCTGCCGATGAACCTCGTATTCAACCAGATCGAAGCCGGCGAGGAAGTCGAACGCGAGTTCGACGTGCTGTTCTCCTCAGCCGGGCGACACATTGTGCGGGTCGACCTCGAAGCCGACGCCCTCGAGGCCGATAACCAGCGGTTCGTGGCCATTGATGTCCCCCAGAGCAACGACCTGCTGGTCATCACCAGCGACCCCGACGGAGACCCGGCGTACTACGTATCGTCAGCCCTGTCGCCCGCCACCGGCACCACCGGCTTTGCTCCGCTGGTGGAAACCGTGGACTACCTCCGCCGGCATCCGCTGCATCAGTTTCAGTCCATCTACCTCGTCGATGTTCCCGACCTGCCCGCCGACGCGATCGAACCACTGAAGCAGTTTGTGGCCAATGGAGGCGGACTGACGTGGTACCTGGGTGATTCCGTCCAGCCCGCCGCCTATAACCGGAACCTGTACTCCGCGGAAGAACCCAGTCTGTTCCCCGTCCCGCTGTCGCTGGCCCGCCGCGAACTCCCCCGCGACGACGGAACCAGCCCCGGGCCCGATCTGCTGTTCGAGCCGCACCCCATGTTCGACCGGACGTTCGAAGCAGAAAACCCGTTCAGCGCTCTGGTGAATATTTACGCCTGGCTGCCCGTCGCCGAAGACTGGGAGCGTAACGACAACGTCCGGCGGGACGGCGTGCGAACCATCGCCCGCCTGCGGAACCGCCAGCCGGTCATATTTGAACATCGGTACGGCAACGGAACCGTCATCACGGTGCTGACGTCCGCCGCCGGCTCCTGGAATAACTGGGCCACCGGCACCGGTTCGCCCAGTTTCGTTCTGACCCAGCTGGAGCTGGAAAAATACATCTCGCGGAACGACTCCCGCGAGACACAGCGGCAGGTGGGCCAGCCGATCGAACTCAGCTGGGCCCGGACGGACTTCACCGAAGAAGTCACCGTCATTACTCCGGCCGATCAGACCTTCCAGATCAAGGGGGCTCCGCCGCGGAAGGAGCAGACTCCGGCAGCCGGCACCACGCCGCCCGGCACCGCGACGGAGGGCAGCTCGGCAGCAGGAGATACCACGTCGGGTTCCGCCACGGCGACCGCTCCCGATTCGCCCGATTCCAGTGCACCGGCGGAAGCGAACGCCGGCACTGCTCCCACGGGAAAGCAGCCGGACGCGGCTTCACTGCTGGAGACCCGTTTTGCCGCCACGGACCAGCCGGGCGTGTATGTCATTCGCCAGCTGGATCTGGAGGAGGCCGTGCACGAACAGTGGCTGGCCTATAATGTTCCGCTTGAGGAGAGCAGTCTGGAGCTGGCGGATGAGAGTGATCTCCGCCGCCGGTTCGGCGAGACTCCCGTGCGGATTTACGATGCTTCGAACTTTGACGAAGTGGTTCAGGAGAAAGGGGCCGGGCAGGAACTGCGCCGCGCCCTGCTGATTGCTCTCGTGCTGATCCTGCTGGCCGAGCAGCTGCTGAGCCACCGACTGAGTTATCACCACAGAACGGCTGGTGCTCCCGCATGAGCTGGCTGCCTTGTCTATTGAATCTGACCAGTCCCTTTCAGGCGGCGGTACCTTCGGTAACTGCCGCCCTGCCGGGGCCATTGTTTGCCGCCATGGAATCCGCCCACGCCACCGCGCTGGGCGCAGCGGTGGTGCTGGCCATTCTGGTCACGTTGTGGAGCGCCCGTTCGCTCTCGGCTACCGCCCGCATGCTGTGGACCGTGGCGGGGCTGGCGCTGCTGGTGGGAGCCGGCATCGGCCTGCTCAGCCTGCTGGCTCCGGTCGAAGCGGCCGCCGGTACCCGCTCACTCACCACGCTGGAATTCAGCTGGCCCCGCCGCTGGCAGGAATGGCTGCTGTATGGCGGCGGTTTTCTGCTGGCTGCAGCCCTGGCCTCCACACTGGCGGTCCGCGACCTGCGGAACCTGGCTCCCGGCTGGCGACTGTGGATGACGGCGCTGCGGCTGGCTGTGATTGCCGAGCTGGTGCTGATCAGCCTGAACCCGCAGGAACGAACCCAGAAAATGTCCTGGCGTCCCTCGCGGGTGGCCGTTCTGCTCGACACCTCCACGTCGATGAACTACCCCGAATCCGCGCCCTCCACCGATGCCTCACCCGCCGCCGGGATGGAACAGTCCCGCTCCCGAGCCGCCGCGGTCGAGCATCTGCTGGCGAAAACCAGCCTGCTGGAGCAGCTGCGGGCCGAGCACGAACTGAGCATTTACACCTTCGACCGCCAGCTGAGTGAAAAGCATCTGGTGGTTCCTTCCCGCGATCCGCGTTCCGTCCTGCCGGGCGAACAGGACAGTGAACGTCCTGACCCGCTGACGGGTTTCGACTGGCAGTCTCTGCTGCGGCCCGCGGGCGATGAAACCCGGCTGGGAGAGGCCCTGGTCGAGCTGATCAATCAGGAAGCCGGCGCCACCCTGTCCGGCGTCGTCGTCATCTCCGATGGCGGGCTGAATGCCGGAGTTGACGCGGCCACAGCCAACCAGCTGGCCCGTGGTTCCCGTCCGCCGGTACGGCTGGTGGCGGTTGGAGCCGGCAGCACGCAGAAGCAGCCCAACCTGCGGATTGCCGCGGTCCGGTCACCGACCGACGTCCATATTCGCGACGGATTTGAAATGACCGTCGACATCATCGGCCAGGAGATGGCTGGCCTGACCGTTGAAGTCGACCTGCTCCTGCTGCCTGGCGATAACTCCGACGCGGCCCCCACCCTGCTGGAAACCCGCGAGGTGCGGCTGCTGGAAGACGGTGTCGCCGCTCAGGTCGTGTTCCCCCGGCAGCCGTCCGTCAAAGGGGAAGAGAAATACCTGATCCGTGCCCGCCCGTCGGGCAATCTGGT
The DNA here is from genome assembly GCA_020426545.1 of Planctomycetaceae bacterium. Lineage (GTDB taxonomy): Bacteria > Planctomycetota > Planctomycetia > Planctomycetales > Planctomycetaceae > JAGQPV01. The sequence goes on along the minus strand of JAGQPV010000508.1, from coordinate 1,643 downwards.
GGAACGGGATGCGGCCGACAACGAATCCGTGCGTTCCGTCAACATCATCGATCGCAAGACCCGCGTCCTGCTGATGGCCAGTGGACCGCTGCGGGATTACCGTTTTCTACGGAACATGCTGTTCCGGCATTCGTCCGTCAGCCTCGATGTCTGGCTGCAGACGGTGGATCCCGCCACCGCCGGGCAGGTCGGCCAGGAATCCGACAACCTGCTGACCGGCTTCCCCGAATCCGAAGCCGAGCTGTTTGAATACGACGTGATCGTGGCCTTCGATCCCGACTGGGCTCAGCTGTCCGAAAACAGTCGCAAGCTGCTCGTGGAATGGGTGGATCGTCATTCAGGCGGGGTGATTCTGGTGGCGGGCGAGGTGAACACTCCCCGGCTGGCAGCTGCCGACGACGAGTACGAGCCCATTCGGAAACTGTACCCGGTGGAACTGAGTGCCTATCTGGTGGGGCTGGAATTTGACCGGCGGGCTGCCCAGCCGTGGCCCGTTGAGTTCACTCAGGAAGGCCGGGATGCCGGCTTCCTGCAGGTGAGCGACAACCCCGTGGAAGCCCGCGATTTCTGGCAGGAGTTCCCGGGTTTCTATCGCTCCTACCCCACGGAAGGCATTCGCGGCGGAACTACCGTGCTCGCCCGCTTCAGCGACGAACGGGCCGCGACCGAACACGGCCAGCCCGTCCTGCTGGCGACTCAGTACTATGGCTCCGGCCGCTGCCTGTTCATCGGCACGACGGAATTCTGGCGGATGCGGCGGATGTCGGAAGAGTATTACGACCGCCTGTGGACCCGCCTGGTGCGGGAAGTGGGTCAGTCACGTCTGCGGCGCGGTTCCAGTCGGGCGATTATCATGCCCACCCGTAAACGGTATCACCTCGGCGAAACCGTCCGCGTGGAAGCCCAGCTGTTCGATCCTCAGTTCCAGCCTCTGGAACAGCCGCAGGTCAGCCTGGAAGTCATCGATCCTTCCGGCCGACCGCTGATTCCGGCCCGTACACTGCTGCGGGATGCCCGCCGGCCCGGTCAGTATGTGGGCGATTTCCGGGTCAGTTCGGCCGGCACCTGGCGGATGGAACTGCAGGTGCCCGATTCCCGCGAAGTCCAGACCGAAACCATCGAAGTTCAGGTGCCGCAGCTCGAATCGGACCATCCTGAACTGAACGCGGGGCTGCTCACGGAAATGACCCGCGACACGGGTGGCGCATACCTGTCGCTCAGCGAGTCGGCCAGCGAACTGCCCGGCCTGCTGCCGGGGCGAGGCCGCGAGTTCGCCACGGAAGAACGACTGCAGACACTGTGGGACCGGGACTGGCTGCTGTATCTGCTGGCCGCGCTCCTCTCGCTCGAATGGCTCACGCGGAAACTGCACCGCCTGGCCTGACCGGCGGGCCTGTCTCAACAGGCCGGAACCGGCCTCCTCCTGGCTCGAAGGCTGCTAACTGATGCTGCTGCAGGGAGATAACAGTGAAACCTGCTGATCACACGGGACAGCTGCGGCCGGAAATCGGCCAGGTGCTTGCTTCTCTGCGCAGGCGGATTCGCTGGTACGTGCTGCTGGAAGGCCTCGCCCTGCTGGCCTGCGCGGTGGCCGTTGCGTTCTGGTTCAGCCTCGGCGTCGATCACCTGTATTTTCTGATGAG
>JAGQPV010000507.1 GCA_020426545.1 Planctomycetaceae bacterium | reverse complement strand
TACAGTTGTTGCAGCCGGCATTCAAGAACTCAAACCCGGCAATCTTCCCAGCTTGACGAACTCATCGCCATTTCCGGCCTGCCCCGGGCAGACACTCGCTGGTTGGTTCAGATATCGTATCGGTACAGAGCAGGCTCTCAACCCGTTGCAACAGCGAAGATTTGGTGGATTACGCAATATACAGAAAGCGGGAAGTCCGGGCAAACCGTTTGGGGTGAAAATCGCATCTTCACCACAAATTCCCCTCAGCACAGTCCTGCAGACGGAACGCGTCCCCCGCAATCTGCAGGTTCTGCCGGTCCCCGTCTTCCGGAGGAGCAGCCCGCACAGCCGCGGATTCCACAAATTCCGCGGATTTCGTCAGCCGGATCCCCATTGGGGAGCTACTGCCCGCAAACTGCAGATCATGTTACGCCGGCGACGCAGATAACCCAGCCTTCCCTCGCATTACACTGCGGCATTCAGGTAAACTGGCCCCGGTTGATTCAGCCATCCTCATCCAATCTGTCGATGTGAGCAGCAGAAACACCCGATTGACGGGCGTTCTGCCGCACTTCAGTGGCTGCAGAGTCCCGGCAGAATCTTCACATGGCCGCGAGCCGGCCCGTTCCGGGGTGAGGCACCAATTGACCTATCGGGAAGAGAAATCCGACAGCATGTCCACGACCACTCTTTCCAGTTTCGGTTCGATCCGCCGCGGCGAGTACGTCCGCAAACTGCTGCACAGCCTGCCGGGGCTGCTCCCGTTTGTGCTGGCTGCCGTACCGCATCCGGATCCACTGGACTGGGTTTCACTGACAGTCGTCATCACTCTGGCCACGGTTCTGACTGGTGTTTTTCTAGCCAGCCGGCGGATTGTGCAGCGAGATGGTGAAGACAACCTGCTCAGTACCACCCTCAGTTACCCGGCGACTGTCTGTCTGCTGCTGGTGCTGTTTCCCGGCCACGCGGAGTTTGCCGGGGCCCTGGTGACCATTCTGGCATTCGGAGATACGGCTGCCTACTTCGGCGGAAAAACGCTGGGGCGGACCAAACTGCCCTGGAACACCGACAAATCCTGGGCGGGGCTGTTCTGCTTCGTCGCAGCCGCCTTCCCCACCGCGACGCTGGCACTGTATCTGGAAGCCCGCGATCCTTCTGTCGCTCTCGGCATGGCGGCAGCCTGTGGTTTCGCCGGCGCAGTCACCGGTGCTCTGGTCGAAACCCTGCCCATGCGGCTGACCGACAACCTGCGGATTGGCGTTGGTTCCGGAATTGCCATTGTGGTGTCCTGGTTTGCTCTGGCGCCATTTTTCGCTGCCGGCTGAGTTCCCTGCTGCCAGCGTTCACCGGCGTGAAGTGTGTCTGCCCGTCGCCGTCCACTTCAGGCCGGCCGAACGAGGATTGCGCGCTCACCGGCTTGCCGCGCTCCCGGAGAAGTGGTGTAATCGCAAAAACGCGGGTTTTCCCCGGGTTCGCTGGCCCGGTGCATACGCCCCGGCGTCTCTTCCGGCTGACGGGACTCTGGCCGGTACGAACTCCCGCGGAAATCGAGTCGCCTGCCCGGCGTTGGTGGCTTCCGCCCCGGAATTCCGTCAGCTGGTGCGTCAACCGTCTGCCGGTGAGTGACAGGGCTCTGCGGAGCCCGCCAGTCCCTGACGATGGCACCCCGGCCACGGCAGCCGGTTTCAGCGTCTGTTCAATTTCTACCGAAATCAGGCCGTTCAGTCTGCCTGTTATTCAGTCAACTGCCCCTGCCAGCATCATGGAGAACGGCAATGAAGGGCCCGGGAATGCGGATCGAACTGGATGTCAGCCGCATCTGGCGTTGCCCTGCCTGCGGCCGGACAGTGGGCACCCGCGGAACGGAGACCGCTCGGCGCTGTTTCTGTTCCGGCACGGAAACCTGGATGGATCTGGTGGAACCGATCCGCCGCCCCCGGGATTTTTCCGAAGTGATTTCAGTAATTCACCAGGGCCTCGAATCAGACGGCACCTCGCAGGCAGAGCCCTCCTCTGCCCCTGAGAATCCCATATCTGCTCAGGAATCTCCGGCCGAAGGCTCCGTATCACCAGCTTCGCCCGGTGGAGAAACGCCCGCCGAAGCCGCTACGGTCGACAGCTTCGGCGCGGGGGTCTCTCCCGAAGAGCCCGCCGCTGCTTCTTCCGCCGCGCCGCAGCAGAGCAGACCGGTTCCGGAAGCGCAGGCAGATGAACCACAGGCGGAACGGTCCGGGAACTCGGCCGACGACAATAACCCCGCTGCGGACGAAACTCCGCCAGCGGAAACATCTCCCTGAGCCGCTGTCCCTGCAGGTTCAGCCACAGGCAGGGAAGACGAAGTAGAAGGATTGAACCGGAAGCTCGCCCCAGGGCATCATGGGAAAGACCAGTCAGCCGGAGCCCGGCAGGATCTCAGGGGCAGAGCGAACCTCGACCACTGGTTGGAAACGGTTCCCGGTTAAGTTGCGCACAGCGTCAGCCAGTCGCCAGCACAGGGCCGGTTGGCCACAGGATAAGGCACCGATGGATTTCTACAATTACGAGTCGCGGGTCAATCGCCCGCTGATGGCCAAGCTGTCGGAGCTGAAAAGCAGTAACGATCGGCTCAAGCACATTATTTTCTCCGCCCAGCTCGACCGGGAACTGCTCGAACATCTGGCCAGCGTGGCCGATATGGTGCGGGCTCTGTCGCAAAGCCGCGAAGGCTGCGATTTTCTCTCCAGCCTGCTGGCTCACAAACGGGCCATGCTGTACTTCACGCAGCCCTCCACCCGCACCTTTCTGTCGTTCGTTGCCGCCTGCCAGCTGCTGGGGCTCAGCCTGGCCGAAGTCCGCGACCCGTCAGTGTCTTCCGAAGTCAAAGGGGAATCGCCCTACGACTCCGTCCGCATGTTCAGCAGCTATTTTGATGTCATCATCATGCGGAGCGTGGTGCCGAATTTCGCTGAGTGCTGTTCCTACCTGATGAACGACCTCGACGAATTCAATCATCGCAGCGTGCCGATTGTGAACGCCGGTTCCGGGGCCGATGAACACCCCACGCAGGCGCTGCTCGATATCTACACCATCCAGCGCACCTTCCGTTTCGCTCATCCCAAAGATTCCTCCAGCTGGACGAGGTTTGACGAACTGCGGCAGAAATACCCCGCTCTCACCCGCGGGCTGAGCGGAAAAGTGTACGGGTTCTGCGGAGACATCGGTCGCGGACGCACCGTGCGTTCGCTGGCCCAACTGCTCTCCCGCTGGAACAACATCACAATGTACTTCATCGCTCCCGATCACCCCCGCCTGCGTCTGGGGGCCGATCTCAAGAACCGCCTGCTGGATGCCGGCGTGCGGGTACATGAAGTCCAGTCCTTCGACGATGCCGGGGAAGATGGTCGCCCGGTCATTGAATCGGTTGACTGCCTGTACATGACGCGGGTGCAGCAGGAGCACGACAAAGGCCACGAGGCCGATGCCTACGCCGGGGCCGACATGACCCGCTACCGGCTGAATCGCGAGCTGGTCAACCGGATGAAGGACTACGCCGCCATCCTGCACCCCTTCCCCCGGGACAGCCGTGTCGGCGAAATTCCGACGGAAATCGACAACGACCCCCGCGCCATGTATTTCCGCCAGGCACGTAACGGAATGTGGGCCCGGGCGGCACTGCTGGCCTTTCTGTTCGATGTGGACGGGCGAATTGCCAGCCGCTTCCAGAAGGACTTCAGCGATTTCCACGATTACAACGTGGGCGTACTGTAAGTTCCTGTCCGAAAATCCCGGTCCCCATATCAGGGCTTGTGTCTGTCTCTCAGCACGGCCACATGCAGTTGGGGTGACACGAGGTTTCCGGGCAGTCTCCAGGTTCGGCATGCCCCGCAGGACACGCGCCTGAACATTCCGCACGGGGCCCGCCCTGGCTCCTTCCATCGGCCAGCGAATGGCGGTCAGCAGCCGGAGGAGCGAAGTGCGGTCGGTGCACCATCGGCAGTCGGCTACTCCGTCCTGTTTCTCCCGACCGCCTGCCGGAACTTCCTTCGCTGGCACTCTGGAACCCCAACTCCAGGGCAGTGAAGCCGGGCCCCGTCCGTATCGCAGCATCCGGCGGGGGCTGTTCAGCTGCTGACACAACCCCTCATTGGTTGCCTCGCCACGAGGACCGGTGTATTGTTCCGTCGGTCTTCGCCCGCAATGGCAGGATGAGCAGAGCTCGGTTTCAGCAGCCTTCGGATGCAGCGGCCAGCCTGTCGGAGAAGCACGGCTTTCAGAGGGAGTGCAGACAGTGGCAGAACAGGTAGTCATCATTGGTTCCGGCCCGGCCGCATGGGCCGCGGCAATCTACACCGCTCGGGCCAGCCTCGAACCGCTGGTGTACGAAGGCGCCATGACGGAACAGAACCGGCAGATGGGAACGCTGCCGCTTGGTCAGCTGGCTCTCACCACGGAAGTCGAAAACTATCCCGGTTTCCCCGCGGGAAGCCTGGGCGGCTACATCGACGATGCTCTGCGGGATGCCCAGCCCCCCTGGCGGGATCCGGAAGGTGAAACTTATCGGGCGGTCACCGGCCCCGAACTGATGGAACTGATGCGGCAGCAGGCCCGCAACTTCGGGA
>JAGQPV010000506.1 GCA_020426545.1 Planctomycetaceae bacterium | reverse complement strand
CAACCAGCCCCGTCCGGGGTGCATAATGCCGTGGCAGCATGCCGGGGGCAAGCAGGCCTCCCGCCGTTGCCGGGTCGGTTGCACTGGGCTGCGGGCTGTTGGCGGTTGCCGCACTGTCGGCCGTTCCGGAATTCGGCAGCCGCTGCAGCGGACCGACGACCGCTTCCAGCTCTTCGAGGGGCACTCCGCCCGGCCGCAGCAGTATGGGCACCGCTTCCGCCTTGCCGCCCGGCGGGGTGATGAAGCCGACCACGGTCGATTCCAGCCCGACCGCGCAGGCTCCGCCGTCGAGTACATAATCAATCCGGCTGCCCAGCTGATCGACCACGTGCTGCGCCGTTGTGGGGCTGATGCTGCCGAACAGGTTGGCGCTGGGCGCGCCCACGGGCACGCCGGCCGCTTCAATCAGCTGCCGGGCCAGCGGATGAGCCGGCACCCGCACCGCAACCGTCGACAGGCCGGAGGTGAGCAGATCGGGCACGGCGGCTGTCTTCGGCAGCACCAGCGTCAGCGGGCCGGGCCAGAAGGCGGCGGCCAGCTGCTGCGCCAGCGGGTGGAAGTCCGACACAATCCGCGGCAGCCAGTCGACATCCGGCACATGCGCAATGATCGGGTCGAACTCGGGCCGCTGCTTGGCCGCGAAAATGCCGGCAATCGCCCGGGGATCGAGCGCATTTCCGCCCAGCCCGTACACCGTTTCAGTGGCAAAGGCGACCAGCTTCCCTTCCCGCAGCAGTTGACCGGCCAGGGCGACATCGGTTCCGGTGGGGCAGGTCATGGGTTCTGGGCCTGAGCCTGTTCAGAAGTGGCGGCAGGGATGATGAGGCGAAGGCCGCTGCGATTGCGGCCTGACTGCTGGTGCTGCTCCCGATGCCGGTTCGATCAGTCACCCCGGCACGGTATGATACAGCCCGGCGTCCGTTACCATCACCGGCGGGCTTTCTGACTTGTCTCGAACCGCGATCGCACAGCAGGGAACGCATCATGATTGTCGGCGTACCACGGGAAATCAAGCGGGACGAATACCGCGTCGCCATGATTCCAGCCGGTGTCGAAGAGCTGACACAGGCCGGGCACCGCGTGCTGGTGCAGCACAATGCGGGAGCCGGCAGCGGCATTGCCGACGAGCAGTATCTGGAGAACGGGGCCGAGATCGTCGCCACGGCGGAAGAGGTGTTCCGCGAGGCGGAACTGGTCGTCAAAGTGAAGGAACCGCAGCCCGCCGAGTGGCCCCTGCTGCGGGCCGGCCAGACATTATTCACCTATTATCACTTTGCCGCCGATGAGCAGCTGACCCGTTCCGTGCTGGAAACGGGCGTCACGGCCATGGCCTACGAAACCCTTCGCGGTCCGAAGGGCGACCTGCCCTGCCTCACCCCCATGAGTGAAGTGGCCGGGCGGATGAGCGTGCAGGAAGGGGCCCGATTCCTCGAACGTCCGCAGGAAGGGCGGGGCATTCTGCTGGGTGGTGTGCCCGGTGTGCAGCCGGCACATATTGTGATTCTCGGTGGTGGCGTCGTCGGCAAGAATGCCGCACAGATTGCCGCGGGCTTTCAGGCCGATGTGGTCATTCTCGATATCAGCGTCGACCGGCTGCGGTATCTCGAAGACATCATGCCGCCCAACGTGAATACGCTGTTCAGCGACCGGCACAACGTCCGCGAGCAGCTGCAGCGGGCCGACCTGGTGATCGGCTCCGTGCTGATTCCCGGTGCCCGCGCCCCGCGGCTGGTCTCCGCTGCCGACCTGAAGCTGATGAAACCCGGTGCGGTGATCATCGATGTGGCCATCGATCAGGGCGGTTCGACCGAAACCTCCCGGCCGACGACGCACTCCGAACCGACCTTCATTGTCGACGGGATCGTACACTACTGCGTCACCAACATGCCCGGCGCCGTGGGACGCACCAGTACCTACGCCCTGTGCAATGTGACTTTCCCGTATGTCCTGCGGCTGGCCTCCGAGGGCATTGCCGCAGCCACAGCCCGGGATGCCGGCCTGGCCGCCGCGGTGAACATGGCCCGGGGCAAAGTCACCAGCCGGGCGGTGGCCAGCACGTTCGACATGAACTGGACCGACCTCGGCGCGGTGCAGCTGTAATTTCGAGCACTCCGCCCGGGTATTCCCGGGATCGTGGTCTGCGGAGGTTGCTGACATTACCTCAATCTGTCGGACAGCCGGCCTGCCACGGCAGAATTCCCGCCCGCGCGGACCAGCCGATTTCTCCCGCAGAACTGCACCAGCCTGTCCTCCCGCTGCCGATTTCGGATTCGCATACTGTTTGAAACTGCGAATGCAGGGTAAGATAGGTTGTTCAGGTTGCGGCAGTTCCCCCTGCCGGTTGTTTTCAGTGTCTGTCGGGAAATCCAGGCCACACACGACATGGTGTGGGTGGCTTTCAGTCGTCCCCAACGTGCCGTGGGTGACGAGAGGTTTCCGGGCAGACGCTCACAGACTCGCTCTGCAGTTCAGGATGCGTCATGGCGATCAGCACATCTCCCGAAGTCGAGCAGCAGGCTCCGGTTGCCGATTCACAGGAAACTCAGCCGGGCCGGCTGGCCCGCTGCCGGCAGCAGCTGGTGCAGGCTCTGCTGTATCCCACCGACATCGCCATGCTGGTGTATTTCCGGGTGATTTTCGGGGCCATCATGGCCTGGGAGGCCTGGCGGTACGTGGTGCCCCGCGGCCCGGAAGGCGTCAGCTGGGTGCAGACGCAGTACATCTTTCCCACGTTTCACTTCACCTATTACGGGTTTTCGTGGGTGAAGCCGTGGGCCGGGCAGGGCATGTACTGGCACATGTACGCTCTGGGTGCCCTGGCGGCCTGCATTACGGTCGGGTTCTGCTACCGGGCGGCGACCACGCTGTTCTTCCTGGGCTTCACGTACTTCTTTCTGCTGGATCAGGTCAATTACCTGAACCACTTCTACATGATCTGCCTGGTCAGCTTCCTGCTGATCTTCCTGCCCGCGAACCGGGCGTACTCGGTCGACGCCTGGTGGAAACAGTCGCTTCGCTCTCAGGTGGCTCCCGCGTGGACTTTGTGGCTGCTGCGGTTTCAGATCGGCATCGTCTACTTCTATGGTGGCATCGCCAAACTGAATGCCGACTGGTTTGCCGGCGAGCCGATGCGGACCTTCCTCTATACCCGCCCGGCCGACTGGACCCTGGTGCAGTGGTTTGGCAACGAATGGGGCGTGCAGTTCTTCAGCTGGGGCGGCCTGCTGCTGGACCTGCTGATTGTGCCCGCCCTGATGTGGAAACGAACCCGGGTGCTGGCCTTCATTGCCGCGGTGTCGTTCCACTGCCTGAACAACATCATGTTCCAGATCGGGATTTTCCCGTGGTTCATGATGGCCGCGTCGCTGCTGTTCTTCCCCACCGAGTGGCTGCGGGAGAAGAAGCCGCAGGAACTGGTGGACGCCGAGAACGCCGGTCCCCTCCCGCTGACGGGCCGCCGCAAGCTCACGTTGAGCCTGCTGGGCGTGTACGTCGCCTTCCAGCTGCTGGTGCCGCTGCGGCACTTCCTCTATCCGGGGAATGTCAGCTGGACGGAAGAAGGCCACCGCTTCGCGTGGCACATGAAGCTGCGGGTGAAGGAAACGTCGGTCGTGTTCTATGCCTTCGATGAGAACCAGCAGGCAATCCCGCTGGGAGACAATCCGCAGCAGTTTCTCCGCCGGCACCTGAACGACCGGCAGATTCGGGCCATGGCCAGCAAACCCGACCTGACGCTGCAGTTCGCCCATTACCTGATGGACGATCTCGCGAAGAACGGCTACCCCAATGCCACGGTGCGGGCGGAAATCAATGCCTCACTGAACGGCCGGCCCTACCAGCCGCTGATCAAGCCGGAAGTCGATCTTGGCCGGCAGAAACGCAACCTGTGGCATGCCAGCTGGATTACCCCGCTGACCACGCCCATGCCGCCCCCGAGCCAGCGGCGCCGTCCCCCGACAGCAGCCGGTTCCGGCATGCCGACCGAAGACGACCTGCCCCGCGCTCCCCTGCCCGCACCAGGCAACGGGACCGGTGGTGGAGTTCCCGCAGGTGGTGCGCTCAGCGCGCCCGCGGCCGATGAACCGCCCGGAGAATAACAGTTCGCAGGGGCCTCCCCTGCTCTTCCGGTCGATGCAGACCCGGCCCGCCTCCGCGCAGGCGGACGGGCAGGTGGAAACGGCTGAGTGTCCAGTTCTTCTTCTGCGGCAGTTCTCTGTGGACTGCCGCAGCCGCGCATTCACCTCCCGTGACTGCGCTGAACTGTGCCCCGGTGCGGTTCTGCTCTGTCATGACGGTTCCCGGTCCGTGTCCGCAATCGGTTCCGGGGGCAGCCGCTGTGCCTTCGAACGCCTCTGCGCAGCTGCTGCTGGCAGGCACACCTTGCCGCCAGTCGCCCACCCGGCCAGGATACAGGAGACAAACTGCGCCCACACTCCGTCCTCCAGACCGCGGACGGCACTGCATAAGGAACCGGCTCCCATGCCCGAATACGAATACAGCCGCTTCGATGGCACGGAGCCGTTTCAGCCGCAGTCGGCCGATGAGCTGTTCGACCAGTTCAGCGAATACCTGCTGGAATAC
>JAGQPV010000505.1 GCA_020426545.1 Planctomycetaceae bacterium | reverse complement strand
CAACTACTGCAGGTCACGGAACTGCCTGGTTCCGGCGACCAGTTGGGTATTTTGGAACTCGATGCGCGGGCGACTTTCCACTCGACCGCCGCCCCGTTCTTGCGATTCACGCCGCGGTTCGCGATGCGCTCCCTCAGCGGACCAGAATCGACCGATCTGCCCGGCTCGCTGTACGAAATCTCACTTGCAGCTTCGATCTATCTTCCGGTCAGCGAACAGCTGCGTTTGTTTGCTGAGATCTCGCCGGGCACCTACTCGGATTTTCAGGCCTACAATTCGGATTCACTCCGTCTGCCAGCGCGTGCGTTCGCGTTTTACCGTCTCTCTCCGGCCTGGGACCTGGCCGCCGGTTTCGTTTACTTCGACCGGGACACCCTGGGCTTTCTCCCCGCCGCAGGACTCACGTACACGCCCAACGATGCCTGGAAGCTGGAGATCACGTTTCCCAAGCCCAAGCTCAGCTGGCGATACTATGACGATGGAGATCATCAGCGGACGATGTACGTCGCAGGCGAGTTCGGCGGCGGTTCCTGGACGGTGCGACGCGCAGCCAGTTTTGACGACAGTGTCACCTTGAGCGATCTGCGTCTGCTGCTCGGCTGGGAACATCGGGAAGGGAATCTGCTGCACTGGTCGCTCGAAGCGGGCTGGGTCTTCAACCGCACCATCGAATACCGCTCCCACCTGGGTGATCGGGATCTCAACAGCACCGCGATGCTACGATTCGCGATTGGCTACTGAGCCAGTCCACGACCGATCGCAGGGTGTCGCGCAATCACGCAACTGACTGTTGCGGAATGCTCTTGTCTCCGAAAGGGGACCAGCTTCAACGCGACATGGATCCCGCAACCTGCAACTGGAATGACACTTGCGCGGTCGACACAACTCCCGCCCAGTGAATCAGACCAATCGGCACAATCTCTCCAACCAACACTGCTTGCTGCAGAATTAATCAGAACCCCAGGGCGACCTGATCAATGTTGACCTACCTTTCCGGGGATTCCGGACTCTGTATGGGCCGGACACAAACATCATGTTCAGAAATTTGGGGAAGGGGACTAGCAGATGAATTGGAGGCAGCACCGCTGGAAGGACTGGCTACGTGAGGAGGATGGCCCGACCGCAGTTGAATACGCAGTCATGCTGGCCATGATTGTCATCACCTGCGTTGGTGCGATTCGCAGCGTCGGAGATGCGACTTTTGCACATTACAACACGATTTCTGGCGACATTGCCCAGACGGCTCCAGAGTTTCCGGTGGGAGCGACTTCACCTGGCTACAGGGAAGTTCCCCCCGTCGGTAAGTGGACGCTGAATCTGGCTGGCGGAACCACCGTGGTGCATGACGTCGAGACTGGGATCGAAACCACGTACTGGGCTGGGGGTGGCACGAACACGGCCACGTATCCTCCGGGAAACCTCGGCTCCGACCGGGGCCAGTTGTGGACCCGAACGGAGTAGCCCGCAGGCCGCCTGAATCTGCGGTCTGATGGAGAAGCCCCAATCTCCGCCAGACACGAATATCACTCCATCCCCCGTTGTCGGTGATCGGCAACGGGGGATGATCTTTTCCGGGTACGGGTTGGCCGACGTTCGAACGACTCGATACCATCGCGATTGATTCCCACCGCGAATTTCGCCGCAGTGCGGCATCGTATTCAACTCGCGCTGTTCCCGGCCTATCTCCCCTATGTCGTCCGCTGCTTCTACGTCCGCTCCCGCAACTGCGACCTGTCGTCTGGTGACGCTGGGCTGCAAGGTGAATCAGTACGAATCGCAGCTGGTGCGGGAAACCCTGCACAAGAACGGCTATCGCGACGCCGCCGAAGGCGAATCGGCCGACCTGTGCATTGTGAACACCTGCACGGTCACCCATACGGGCGATTCCAAATCCCGGCAGGAAATCCGCCGGCTGGCCCGGAAGAACCCCGGCACCCGCACGATTGTCATGGGCTGCTACGCCACCCGGGATCCCGCGGAAATCGAGCAGCTGCCCGGCGTGTATGAAGTCGTCACCGACAAACGGGAGCTGCCCGACCTGCTCAACCGGCTGGGCATTACCGAACAGCCCACCGGCATCAGTCAGTTCGACGGCCGCCACCGGGCCTATGTGAAGGTGCAGGACGGGTGCATTCTCAAGTGCAGCTACTGCATCATTCCGCAGGTTCGGCCGGGCCTCCGCAGCCGCAGTGCCCATGATATTGAAGAGGAAGTTCGCCGGCTGGTCGATAACGGTTACCGTGAAATCGTCCTCACCGGCATTCACGTCGGCCATTATGGAGTCGACACGACACGCGGCAAATCGGGCCTGCCGCCGTTCCGGCTGTGGCACCTGTTCCGCCAGCTCGACAAAATTCCCGGCAACTGGCGGATGCGGCTCTCCAGCGTGGAAACCGCCGAAGTCAACGAAGATTTCATCAGTGCCGCGGCCGACTGCGAGCATCTCTGCCCGCAGTTTCACCCCTCGCTGCAGAGCGGTTCCGACACGGTGCTCCGCCGGATGCGGCGGCGGTATTCCATCGGCCGTTTTCTCGACAAACTGGAGATGATGCGCAACCGGCTGGACCGCCCGGCCTTCACGACCGACGTCATCGTGGGTTTTCCCGGCGAGACCGATGCGGAATTCGCCGAAACAGTTTCTGCCTGCGAGCAGGCCGCGTTTACAAAAATCCACATTTTCCCGTTCAGTGCCCGGAAGGGAACGCCCGCTGCTGCGTTCCCCGATCAGATACCGGCGGACGTTCGCCGCGACCGCTGCCAGCAGCTGGCGGAAGTCGAGCGAACCCTGGCCAGCCGGTTCCGGTCTTCGCTGATCGGTGAAACCCTGGAAGTGCTCGCGGAACGTGCGGTGCCGGATCGGCCCGGCATCATCCGCGGGACCGACCGCCGTTACCTGCCGGTGGAAATCGCCGGCAGCCAGAACGATCTGGGTGAATTCCTGTACGGAACCGGCGACACGCTGCTGCCGGATGCTCTGCAAGCCCGGCGAATCGAGGTGCACAGTGACTGCTGACGATCTCCAGCTGGCCTATCTCCGGTTCTCCCACTCGGAGGACCTGATCGATGCGGAATTTACTGCCGACAGCCTGACCGAAGACCTCAACATCGAGCAGATGGGGCAGGAGCTGTTCACCCTGCTGGAAAAATTTGACTGCTCGCGGATGGTGCTCGGCCTCGGGCGGGTGGAATACATTACCAGCGCCGCCCTGGGCAAACTGATCACGCTGCACCGCCGCATGCACCGCCGCGACGGCCGGCTGGTGCTGTTCGGCCTGCAGGGCAGCGTGGCCGAAGTGATGAAAACCAGCCGCCTGCTGGACTACTTCAACGTCGCCCCCGACCACAACTCGGCCGTTTCCCAGGCCTGAACGCCGCGCGGCCCCGACGTTTCGCGCCCCCGGCTCCATCTTTCTCCCGGTGAAGGTGCCGGTTCAGCCCCCCAGCTTCCTTCCAGCTTCCGAAAGCGGCAACCCGCGTGGCATTTCTGATCGCGTTTGAAGGAATCGACGGTTCCGGCAAGGGAACCCAGGCGAAACGGCTGTACGAAGGGCTGGCCGCCGCCGGTATCCGCACACAGCAGACGGGGTTTCCCCGGTATTCGGCCACGTTTTTCGGGCGGGCCGTGGGTGCATTCCTCAATGGCGAGTACGGCGAGCTGCAGCACGTTGATCCATTCCTGGCCGCCATGCTGTATGCGGGAGACCGATATGAATCGAAAACTCACCTGGCCGAGCTGGCTGAAACAGCCGATGTGATTGTGCTGGACCGCTGGATGGCGTCCAACCTGGCGCACCAGGCAGCCCGCCGCACGGGAGCCGAACGTGAGACGCTGCTCTCACAGATCCGCCACCTGGAATGCACCCTGTACGGTCTGCCCGAAGCCGATCTGACGATTCTGCTCGACCTGCCGGCGGAACAGGCCCGGGAACTCGTCCAGCAGAAGGCAGCCCGCGATTACACCAGTCGCACACACGATCTGCAGGAAGCCGACCTGGCCTACCAGCAGACCGTCCGCCAGGTCTACCGGGATCTGGCCTCCGCCAGCAATTCCTGGCGAACCATCAGCTGCCTGGCGGGAGACGAGCTGCGCCCCGTGGATGACATCGCCCGCGAGATTCTGTCCGCTGTGCAGCAGGTGCTGGCGAACTGTACGGGTTGAAGCGGTTCTCTTCCTGCCGGGTGGCACGTCCTGGAATAACAACGGGCGTGGCGGTTATACCAGCAGAGGGCAGCATCAGAACTCCCTTCTCCCGCGGGGAGAAGGGCAGGGGATGAGGGCGATTTCTCTTCCGTCCGTCCCTTTCAGGGAGGGATTGAGGGAGGATGACAGCGATCAGCAGCCAGAGGCAGCCTGCTCTTCATCGGGGCTGTGCGACGCTGCCGCAGGTTAATCGAATCGAACACCAGAGGTTCAGAGTGAGATTGCTGCTGCTGTCGCTGTTTGTTGCCACGGGCTGTTCCAAAACCGTCGAGCAGCCTGCTTTGCCTTCCCAGCCGCCCCGGGAACTGGAAGTGCCCGACAGGACGAAACTGCCGGTCGGCAATGCGAAACCGGAAGTCTACCACTCGCCTGAATATATTGCCGGCA
>JAGQPV010000504.1 GCA_020426545.1 Planctomycetaceae bacterium | reverse complement strand
GCGTACTCAATGGCCTGAATCTTGCCTTCAATTCCCCGCATGCCGAAGCCGCCGGGAACCAGCAGCCCGTCGATTCCACTGAGCACAACTTCCGGATCCTGGCTCTCCAGATCTTCGGCTTCAATCCGCCGCACCCGCACCCGCGTGAGATGACCAATGCCGGCGTGGTCCAGCGATTCGTAGATCGACTTATACGCATCGCGGTGGTTGATGTACTTGCCCACCACCGCGATTTCGATTTCGTGTTCCGGATTGCGGAGCCGCCGCATCAGCTCCCGCCAGTCGGTCAGGTCGAGCGGAGCAGCCGTCAGATTGAGCTTTTCCACAATCAGCTGGTCGAGCTTGTGCTCCTCCAGTCCCAGCGGCACCTCATAGATGGAAAATTCCTTGTCCACCTCTTCGATGACGGCCTTCTGCTCCACGTTGCAGAACAGGGCAATCTTCTCGGTGTTTTCGCGTCCGATGGGACGCTCCGTGCGGACCACCAGCACGTCGGGCTGAATGCCGATCTGTCTCAGCTGGCCCACACTGTGCTGCGTGGGCTTGGTCTTGGCTTCCCGCGCTGCCTTGAGATAGGGCACCAGAGTCAGGTGGATGAACAGGCAGTTCTCCTTGCCCACGTCCAGCGGAATCTGACGGATGGCCTCCATGAATGGCAGGCTTTCAATATCGCCCACCGTGCCCCCCAGCTCGGTGATGACGACATCGACATCCGGCCCGCCCAGATTGCGGATGGCCGCTTTGATCTCATCAGTCACATGCGGGACGACCTGCACCGTCCGGCCAAGGTATTCTCCCCGCCGCTCCCGATCGATGACCTTCTGATAGATCCGGCCGGTGGTGTAGTTCGACTCCCGCGAGAGGGGGCCATTCGTGAACCGCTCGTAATGCCCCAGGTCGAGATCGGTTTCCGATCCGTCATCCAGCACGTACACCTCGCCATGCTGGAACGGGCTCATGGTTCCGGGATCAACATTGATGTACGGATCGAGTTTCTGCATCCGCACGGTCAGCCCCCGCCGCTCGAGGAGCAGACCGACAGAGGCCGAGGTCAGCCCTTTGCCCAGAGAACTGACCACACCGCCCGTTACAAAAATATGCTTTGTCATATTGCCGACCGACCTGTGCTGTAAATCTGAAAACGGGCAATCCGTGCAGTATGCGAGCTGGCAGACTGCCGGAGGCGGCCGGGACAGTACGTGTCCCCGGCCAGGGCTGGCTTGCGGAGTTTCCGGCCAGGCAGATCCGCACGAAACCCATTGCGGGCTGGTGCAGCCGACCAGACTCGAAAACCCTGGTTGAATGTCGCGTGCCGCACTGCTGCCGAAATTCTCCGACAGGCAACGTGCCTGCCTGTGGATCCCGGACTCATGCCGCACACCTGAATCTGCGGCTCTGCTGCACCTCGCCGGACTGCCGGCGAACAGAAACACAGACATCTGAGAGACAGACTCTGCCGGCAACCACCAGTGGCAGCCACCACGGACAGAGTACAGAAATGCAGTCAGGGGCAGGGCGAAGCGTTCTTCCAGCGACGAACGAACTGAGCATAATCCTCTGGTGTGTCGATGCCAACTGAGCGGTGCTGCACTATTCCCACCTGAATCCGGTGTCCGACCTCCAGAACTCGCAGCTGCTCCAGTTTCTCCAGCTGTTCCAGCGGTGTCTGCGGCGTCTCGGCCAGCTGCAGCAGTGCGCTGCTCCGCCAGGCATACAGTCCGATGTGCAGCAGCCACGGAGAGTCATCCCCCAGCAGGCTGTCGGGCGGTTCATCTCTCACGTGGGGAATTGTTGCCCGGCTGAAATACAGGGCCCGACCATCGGTCCCGCAGACCACTTTAACGCAGGAAGGACTGTCCCGCTCGGCGGCTCCGGTGATGCGGGTCGCCAGTGTCGACACCGCAGCGGCCGGGCAGTCCCTGAGCAGATCAATCGCCAGATCAATCTGAGCCGGATCGATCTCAGGTTCATCGCCCTGGATATTCACGATCAGCTCCGGGGCGCCGCCGCTCTCGCCCTCGCTGGCCAGAGTCCGCACGACTTCGGCGATGCGGTCGGTCCCGCTGGGGTGTTCTCCCGTCAGCACCACTTCCCCACCAAAGCCCCGCACGACCTCGGCAATTTCGCTGCTGTCGGTCGCCACCAGCAGACGGCTCAGCCCTTTCGCCTGGCTGGCCTGCTCCCAGGTGTGCTGCAGCAGCGGCCTGCCGGTCTCGGCCAGCAGCAGCTTCCGCGGCAGTCGCGAGGATTGCAGACGGGCGGGTATGACTCCGATGGCATCCATCCATCTCTCCAGTTGAGTGCCTGTTCCTGAAATCGCAGCCGGCCACTTTCTGCCGCGGTCGAGCACGGGCTCACCTGCAGGAACGGGTTGAACTGGCGGCTGCCGATTCAGGCCAGCTTATACCCGATGGCATAGCCTGCTGACCACCGGCCGCGCCCGGACTCCCGTCCCCGAATTCTGCCGTCAGTCCATATCGCCGGCCAGCAGCCGGCAATAGCTGTGATACCGCTCCAGGGAAATCAGCCCACTGGACACAGCCGCCAGGACCCCGCAGTCGCCTTCGTGCGTGTGCGTGCAGTCGGGGAAACGACAGCGGGGCACGAACGGACGAAATTCCGGGAACCACGCTTCGAGCTCTTCCGGGCGAACATCCCACAGTTCGAGCTGTCGGATGCCGGGGGTGTCGATCACCCATCCTCCGGAAAGCAGCGGATGCATCACCGCCCGCCTGGTGGTGTGCCGGCCCTTCTGCGTCCAGTTGCTGACGGCAGCCGTCGGCAGAGACAACCCCGGCTGGACGGCATTCAGCAGCGACGACTTGCCCACACCACTCTGCCCGCTGACGACTGTCGTGCGGCCAGCCAGCAGCTGCCGCAGATGAGCGATCCCGAAACCAGTCACGGTGCTGGTCAGCACGGCCCGGTATTCCAGAGCGGTATACCGGCCAATCAGCGGCTGAAGATCCAGCCGGTCAGCCAGGTCGGCCTTGTTGATGCAGACAATTCCGGCCACTCCGCCGCGCTCCGCACTGACCAGAAAGCGGTCGATCAGCCGCGGCTTGAGCGGGGGATCGTCGGTCGAAACAACAATCAGAGCCTGTTCGATATTCGCCGCGATGACATGTTCGCGATGCTGGCTGGTCCGCGAGAGCGTCCCCGTTCGCGGTTCCACCCGTTCCACCACACCCTGAGGCGTCGCGTCTCCCGCCACCTCCTGCGGTCGAACCAGCACCCGGTCGCCCGTCACCACCACGTTACGGCCATCGCGGGAGAGCGTCCGCAGCACGCGGCGGACTGTGCATTCCCGGAAGACGCCGTCTTCCGTCTGCACCAGAGAATACTGGCCGGCCGAACTGAGAACCCGGCCCGGCAGGCAGAGGGATTCATCCACATCCCGCCTGAGGCCGCCGCCTTCATCGTCTCCGAGAACAGTGCGATGGCGGGACAGCTCGCCCTTCCCGCTGACCCGCTCGCCACTGACGAGGTCTTCCGCGACTTCGGCCTCGCTGTGCACCTGCCGTGTCAGATCATTCCGTCGGGCTCGCTTCTGGCGGTTGGAACGAAACTCGACACGCTTCTTCCGTCGGTTGCTGCTCACCAGGCCAGCCCGACCCGAAGCAGTGGATTGCGAAGCAGTGTGTTGACTGGACCTGGCACCTGCATTCAGCGATCCCCGGCCTGTTCGTCACTGTCGTTGCTCAGCCACTGCATCACCGGATCGTCCTCAACTGCATCAGAAGACACCCGGGGCGGTGCGCCCGGCGAAGGCAGTTCGTCATCCGACACAAAGCCGGAACGCGATTCGGGAGCGTCACGCTGCGGCTTCTTCGGTGCTGGTGTCGGAGCTTTCTCCGTGGCCGCTTTCTGGCCATCTCCCTCTGCCGACTCAATCGCAGACATTCCGGCGGATGGAGTCTCTGCCTGATTCCGTGCAGCCGGATTGCGTCGCGGGCGGCGTTCCCGGCTGACCAGCCCGGCCTTCTCCATCAGGCTCATCGACATGATGTCCTCTTCTTCGGGAGGCGGTGCATTCGTCCGGGGTTCGTATTTCACCTCGAACTGATGCTTAGCGATATGCAGAACATCCCCCGGCATCAGCCAGTGAGAATCGCACCGCTGCCCGTTCACCTTGATTCCGTTGCGGCTGCCGACGTCCCGCACCCACCAGTACCCGTTGCGGAATTCCAGTTCGCAGTGGTGCGAAGACACATTCGGAAACGTCAGCGAGATATCACAGCTGCTTCTCCGTCCCACCAGCAGGTGGTTCTGAAACAACGGAATCGGATCGCCTCCGCCGCAGGGGACCAGTTCCCCCCCGGCTGGTGTTTCTTCGGAACGGCCTGGGTCTGACATCTGCATTACCGTCTCTGCGGGTTCCCGACAGACCTGACCTCCACCTCCTGTTGGCGGGGCAGGTCGCTGTTCTGTTTTCGGCGGCTCATCTGTTTCCAGCGGCTCAGCAGTTTCTTCAGAGGAAGGGTCGCCCGGGGGCTGCCAGCTCTTCCTCCACTCCTTCCGTCAGGCCCGCATCACTGCTGCTGAAGTTACTGTATCCCTGGTGGATCCGGGGGTCAATCATCGATTCCCCGAG
>JAGQPV010000503.1 GCA_020426545.1 Planctomycetaceae bacterium | reverse complement strand
CGACGAGGGCTGCCTGCCGGCCATTCTGGTGATTGCCTCCTTCCTCGAAGTGCAGGATCCCCGGGAGCGCCCGCTGGAGAAGCAGGAAGCGGCCGACAACGCCCATGCGAAGTTTGAACACCCCACTTCGGATTTCCTCAGCTGTCTGCGGCTGTGGCAGTTTTACCATCACCTGCGGGACACACTTTCCAAGAGTCAGTTGCGCAAAGCCTGTGTGGAAAATTTCCTGTCGGCGAATCGACTGCGGGAATGGACCGATACATATCGGCAGCTGATTGAGGTCGTTCGCGGTCTGCCTTCGCTGCGACGGCCCGCACCTCCGCCAGCTGCCGAAAAAACCGCGGCAAAACCGCAGCGCAGAAGAAGACGCGGGAAGTCTCAGCCAGCCGCCAGCCAGGCCCTGCCCCGCGAGCAGTCGGGTTCGGTTCATCTGGAAAAGCTGGCGGAAGGCGATCTTTCGGTTCCCCCCGGCGACGACCCCGTCCTCAACCAGCAGGCCGACGCCATTCACCGCGCTCTCATGACCGGGCTGCTGGGCAACCTGGCACTCAAGGCCGAAGGCCGGCACGAATACCAGGGGGCCGGCGGGCAGAAGCTGCACCTGTGGCCCGGTTCCGCCCTGTTTTCCCGCAGTCCCAAATGGGTGATGGCGGCCGAGCTGGTGGAAACCACCCGACGTTACGCACGAACGGTGGCCCGTATCAATCCGGAGTGGATTGAGCCATTGGCCGGCCATCTGATCCGCAAGTCCTGGGGCGATCCGTGGTGGGATGCCGAGCGGCGGTCGGCTGTGACGACCGAACGGGTGATGCTGTACGGCCTGCCGATTGTTCCGCGGCGTATCGTGGGGTATGGCCGCATCAACCCGGAGCGGGCTCGCGATCTGTTTCTGCAGCATGCCCTGGTGGAAGGAGACTTTGAGACCAGCGGCCGCTTTCTGGCGCGCAACCGCGAGCTGATTGAGCAGATCGAACAGGAGCAGGCCCGCCGCAGAAGGATGGATCTGCTGGCCGGAGAAGAAGCCCGCTTTGTATTTTATGAAGCCCGTGTTCCCCCTGAAGTTGTCGATGGTGCGTCGTTTGAAAAGTGGCGCAAGCAGGCGGAACAGCAGCAGCCCGATCTGCTCGTGATGACGCGGCGGGATGTGGTGCGGCCCGATGCGGATGACGAGGACGACGCGGAATTTCCCGTCGGCCTGCACGTGGGCGGGATGAATCTGCCGTTGAGTTATCACCTGGAACCTGGTGATGAGCGGGATGGAATCACGGTCACGGTTCCGCAGGAAGGCCTGAACCAGCTGCAGCCGGAAAGCCTCGGCTGGCTGGTGCCGGGGCTGGTGGAACAGAAAATCGTCGCGCTGATTCGCTCGCTGCCGAAAGCCAAACGGCGGATGCTTGTACCGGCT
This sequence comes from Planctomycetaceae bacterium, assembly GCA_020426545.1. Lineage (GTDB taxonomy): Bacteria > Planctomycetota > Planctomycetia > Planctomycetales > Planctomycetaceae > JAGQPV01. The sequence goes on along the minus strand of JAGQPV010000503.1, from coordinate 3,198 downwards.
CCCGATACGGCCCGCGAAGTGCTGGCTCTGCTGAAATTCGGCGAGGGAGACATGCTGGTTCAGGTGGCCCGCAAACTGCAGGAACTGGCGGGCGAACCACTGGAAGCGGGCGATTTCAATGTGGAGGAACTTCCGCGGCATCTGCGGATGAACGTGCAGGTGGTGGATTCGGAAGGCAGCGAACTGGCCCAGGGCCGCAACCTCAGCGAGCTGAGGCAGAAATTCGGCCGGGCAGCAGCCGCCAGTTTCTCGGCGGCGGGCGAATCGGAATGGAACCGCGATGACCTGATTGACTGGTCAATCGGCGATCTGCCGGAATCGGTCACCGTCGAACGAAGCGGTGTCACCATGACGGGCTACCCCGCACTCGTCGATGCGGAAGGCCGGAACAGCGCCTCCCTCCGGGTGTTCGATTCCGCCGAACGGGCCAGCCGCGCCATGCGCACGGGCCTCGTCCGGCTGTTTCTGCTGCAGAGTGGCCGGGGCATCCGACGGCATGTCAGTTCCCTGCCCGGGCTGAATCAGATGGCCCTCGTCTCAAAGTCCATTGCCGGACTGCAGCTGAAGGAAGGGCTGGAGATCCTGACGGCCAACCGGGCGTGGTTCCAGGGAGAACCGCTTCCCCGGAATGAGGAGCAGTATCGCCGTCAGCTCAAGCTGGCCCGCGGGCGGTTGGGCCTCGCCATTCAGGACATTGCGAGTCTGCTGCCGGAAATTCTGAACACGGCGCATGAAGTCCGCATGCGACTGAGCCGGGCCACCGTGCCGCAGTGGCAGCCCGCGGTCGACGATATGAAGAGCCAGCTGGCGCGGATGGTTCATGCCCGGTTTCTTACCGAGACACCCTGGGAATGGCTGGTGCAGTTTCCCCGCTATCTGCAGGCCATCGGCGTCCGTCTCGATCGGCTGGAGGCTGGCGGGCTGAGCCGCGACAGTCAGCTGTCGGCCGATGTTTCCCGGCGGTGGCAGGAATGCCGGGCTCTGGGCGAGCAGCTGGAACAGCAGGCACGGTTCGACGCCGCCTGGGAATATTACCGCTGGATGATTGAGGAATACCGGGTCTCGCTGTTCGCGCAGAAGCTGGGCACGGCCATCACCGTTTCCGAAAAACGGCTGGACCGGCAGTGGAAAAAAGTGGGGCGGGAGTAGCGCCCGTATCGTGCATCCCGCCGTTGCTCCGCATAGACCCGTCAGCGGTGATGGTACCGCTGCGGCAACAGGCTGCCAGCGGAGAATGTCGCTGCTGCTGGAAACCCGGCCCGCTGCTTGTGCCGTCCTCCTTTCACCTGCACAATGATGCCAGTGAACGGCCACTCTGACGGCAGTGCTGACAGGACCGTCTGCCTGTGGCTGGTTCATGGTCTGTCTGCTGCCGACACCAGCCGCAAACTCCAGGTTTACCGACGCTCACCGGAGATGTTTCATGCACGCCATATCTCAGTGCTTCCAGAAATCGAAATCCTGCGGGTTCCGCTCGCGGGCACAATCGTCCGTGCTGCGGCTGCTGACTGGCGTCGCGCTGGGGCTGGCTGTTTCGCAGGTCAGTCTGCAGGCTGCCGATGAAAAAACGCCCGATCCGAAACAGGCGGCACTGACGGCTGAAGCGGCGGGGAGCGACTTCGATCTTCAGGGCGAATACTCCGGCACGTTGAATACGGGCGGAGAATCGCTCCGGCTGGGGGTGCAGGTGATTGCTCTGGGGAGCGGCAGGTTCAAGGCCGTCGGTTACCCCGGTGGACTGCCGGGTGATGGCTGGGGCGGCGAAAAGCGAATTGAGGTGGAAGGCGAACTGAAGGACGGCGCGGTTCACTTTGCTTCCGATGAAGGTGGCGGGATTCTGCGGAACGGACAGCTGGAAATCGTGGGCGAACAGGGAGTCAAGCTGGGCGAACTGAAAAAGGTCATCCGTAAGAGTCCCACTCTGGGGAAAAAGCCACCGGAAGGTGCGGTGGTGCTGTTCGATGGAACGACCGCCGAACACTTCAAAGGCGGCCGGCTGACGGATGAAAGTTATCTGCGGGAAGGCGTCACCAGCAACGAGACGTTCGGCGATTTCACGCTGCATATGGAGTTCATGCTGTCGTTCATGCCGCATGCCCGTGGTCAGGGCCGAAGCAACAGTGGCGCCTACATGCAGGGCCGCTACGAAGTGCAGATTCTGGATTCCTTCGGACTGACGGGCGAGCACAACGAATGTGGCGGAATTTACGAGCTGCACAAACCGGCTGTGAATATGTGCTTCCCGCCGCTGTCCTGGCAGACCTACGATGTCGATTTTCAGGCGGCACGGTACGACGACGCGGGTAAGAAAGTGACTGATGCCACGGTCACGGTGCGGCACAACGGCGAAGTGATTCACCAGAACGTCAAACTCCCCCGGGGCACGCGGGCCGCTCCCGTGAAAGAAGGTCCCGAGCCGGGCCCGCTGTACATTCAGAACCACGGGAACCCCTTGTGGTTTCGGAATATCTGGGTGGTGCCGCAGACGAAAGCAGCGGAATGAAGCCATTCCCGAGCGGGTCTTCCCGGCAGCAGCCAGACATCGGCACGCGGGGCCGGCTGGGGTTTTCCATCGGCAGTCTGCTGGCGGTGTGCCTCGTCTGGTCTGCCGCCGGCTGCGGGCAGGAGCTGACAGAAACAGGCACCCTGTCACCTGCCGCGGAGCACTCTGTTGAACCGGGCGGGGGTGCTGAAACCTCAGTTGCCGAACGGGGGCCGTCACCTGAAAGTGCAGAACAGCAGGTCCGACAACTGGTGGAACTGCTCCGGCAGCGGCTGGACCTGATGCCCGCCGTGGCCCGGTGGAAATGGGCTGAGAGGAAACCCGTATCCGATCCGGAGCGGGAGCAGCAGCTGCTGGCCCGGCTGGTGGCGGAGGGAGAACGGGCGGGACTGGACCCCGCCCGTCTGCAGCCCTTCTTCACGGCTCAGTTTGCCGCTTCACGGGAGCGGCAGCAGGAACTGTTCGATCGCTGGGAGCAGGCCGATGGCCCGGACCCCGAGACTGAAACGCCCGACCTGATCAATGTTCTCCGGCCGCAGATCACCCGGCTGAGCAGCGAGGTGCTGGCCGCTCTGGTTGCCATCGACGGGATGGCAGCAGCCCGGCCGGAGGAGGTGCGGAACGAACTGCTTCAAGTCGCCCGAGCGCCGGTTGAACCTCCCGACGCCGCCTGGCAGCACGTGCTGAGCAGCCTG
>JAGQPV010000502.1 GCA_020426545.1 Planctomycetaceae bacterium | reverse complement strand
CAGGTACTCTGCCCGAACTGCTGTACGAAGCCCGGCGACCGTTTGCCGACGAACTGACTCAGCAGATGGCTTGGGTGCGGGCCCTGAAGGAACTGCCTGCGGAACGGCTGACGCGGCTGGTGCGCATTCCGCCGGAACAGCGGGACCTGTTCGGCTGGCTGGCACTGGGGGAAATGATTTCCTCCGTTCACCGCGAACTGGCCGCCGACAGGCTCGATTTCCCCCATGTGGCCGAACATGTGCGGGACATTCAGGCGAATGAATTCCGCCGCTGGCAGGTGCTGGCCGAACTGCAGCAGAAATATCTGGCGATTCTGGATGGCGAACAGCTGTGGGACCGGCAGACGGCCCGCCTGTATGCCATTGACCATGAGGAATGCTCGACCTCCTGTGATGTGATTCTGATTGGCACGGCCGATATGAATCGCACCCAGCGATCCATGCTCGATCAGGTGGCGGACCATGTCACCGCCCTGATATTTGCTCCCGAACAGCTGGCGGGCCGGTTCGACGAACATGGCTGCCTCAGCCCGAACGCCTGGCAGGATGTGCTGCTCCCGCTCAGTGAAGACATCATTCGCATGGCGGGCAGCCCGGCCGATCAGGCGGCGGCCGTGGTGGCGTCTCTGGCGGAAACTGGTGGTTCCTTTTCCGGCGATCAGATCACCGTGGGTGTGCCCGATGAGACGCTGGTGCCCGTGCTGGAACAGCAGCTGCACGAGTGCAGCCTGACAGCGCGGTATGGTGTCGGGCGGCCGCTGGGTTTTACCGGCCCCGTGCGGCTGCTGAAAGCTGTTTCCGATTTTCTGGAACAGGGCAACAGCCGGTCGCTGAGGAATCTGGTACGTCATCCGGCGATGGAAGAATGGTGCAGCCGGCAGGAACACAGCAGGAACTGGCAGAGCGAACTGGAAGAATATCTGTCGACGTATCTGCCGGGCACCGTGCGGGACATGTCGGCCGCGGCCCGCAAGAAATTTTCCGCCGCTGCCGTCGTGCTGGACGCCATTTCGCAGCTGCTGGAAGTGCTCTCCGGCCCGGCGGCCGCTTCCCGCCACTGGCCCCGGGCTGTGGCCGACCTGATTGCCGAAATTTATGGAGAACGGACGGTCGACCTGGCGAATGAGGAAGACCGCCAGACTCTGCTGGCCTGCCGTGCGCTGAAGAATGAACTGCAGACGCTGGGAGGGCTGGCCGAGTCGCTGCAGCCACAGCTGGCCGGCGCGGAAGCCCTGCGGCTGATTCTGACGGCAGCAGGCAGCAGAACGATTCCCCCGCCCGCCGACCCGACGGCGATCGAGCTGCTCGGCTGGCTGGAACTGCCCCTCGACGATGCGCCCTGCCTGATTGTGACCGGGTTCAATGAAGGGTTTGTGCCATCGTCCCGGAACAGTGACCTGTTTCTGCCGAATGAACTGCGGCACCAGCTGGGACTGGAAGACAATCACCGCCGTTACGCCCGCGACGCCTATGCCCTGGAACTGCTGATCCATTCCCGCGAGCGGCTGACACTGATCGCCGGACGCCGGTCCGCGGAGGGTGACCCGCTGTCGCCCAGCCGGCTGCTGATGGCCTGTGCCGACGATGAGCTGCCGTCCCGCATTCTGCGGCTGTTCGACGAGCCCGACAGTGGCCAGGCTTCGCTACCGCAGTCTCTGCTGCTGCAGCCTGGCGGTGGAGACTCCCGGTTTGCGGTTCCTGAACCGGCATCGCTGGACGAAGAAGTGCAGTCGATGCGGGTGACCGAATTCCGGGACTACCTGGCCTGTCCATACCGCTACTACCTGAAGCACCGATTGAAACTGAAGCAGGCAGGTGGTGCCGCCGACGAACTGGACGCCGGTCTGTTCGGCTCACTGGTGCATGAAGTGCTGAAGGACTTCGGGCAGGGCAGCACGCGGTTTTCGTTCGATGAACGGGAAATTCGCGACTACCTCGACGAGGCTCTCAACGTGTATGTGCGGGCCACGTTTGGCACCAGCCCGCTGCCCGCGGTGGCCGTGCAGGTGGAACAGATTCGGTACCGGCTGCATGCCTTTGCCGGCTGGCAGGCCCGCTGGGCCGGAGCCGGCTGGACCATCTCAGAACATGTGGAACGTTCCTTCCGGAACGAGGACGCCCCGTTTGATGTGGACGGACAGCCGATGTATCTGCGGGGACAGATCGACCGGATCGACATCAACCAGCTGACCGGTCAGGTGGCTATTCTGGATTACAAGACGGGCGACTCGGGCACGGCCCCGAAGAAAACGCACCGGAATTCGGATGGTTCCTGGAAGGACCTGCAGCTGCCGCTGTACCGGCATCTGGCCCGGAACCTGCTGCAGGCCGAAGAAGTGGTGCTGGGCTACATTGCTCTGCCGAAAGACGTCAGCCGCACGGGCGATCTGCTGGCCGACTGGACTGCCGACGACCTCGACCACGCGGACCAGACCGCCGCCGAAGTCATTCGCGGTGTGCGGGAACAGCGGTTCTGGCCGCGAAGCCTCGATCCGCCGCCGTTCAGTGAAGAGTATGCGGCCATCTGTCTGGATGGACTGTATTCCCATACGGTGGCAGCGGGCAGCCTGGACGAAGACGGACAGATTCCGGAAGATGGCGGCTGATTTCTGCCGGAGGGCCAGACTTCTGCCGCAGTCGCGGGCTGTGCGGCCGATCTCCCCGGCAGCCGGTTGACTCCTTTTCCACAGAATTCCCCAGAGAGCAAGGCAAGTGAGTTCATGCTGAACGAGGCGCAGCGGAGCCAGGATTTCCCGAACCTGAGTGAGCGGACCTACCTCAACACGGCTGCGGAAGGCATTCCGCCGCTGAGCGTGCGGGAGGCACTGCTGGAGTATTTTGCCGACAAACAGCTGGGCATGGACGGCAGAATTCCGCATGCAGCCTGCTGGGAAGCCACCCGCGAACTGATTGGCGAATTCTACGGGATCTCCGCTGAGGAGACTTCCATCTGCTCGTGTTCTTCCGAGGCGTTCAACCTGGCCGCCCTGGCCCTGCAGCTGCGGGCCGGCGATGAAGTCGTCATCAACGATCTGGATTTTCCGGCCGGGGCCACACCGTGGCTGCAGGAGAACAGCCCGGCGACAGTTCGTCTGTGGAGAAGCCGGGATGGCGCCCTGCGGGTGGAAGACCTGATTCCGCTGCTGTCACCGCAGACGCGGCTGGTCACGACATCGCTGGTGAGCTTTTTTAACGGGTACCGCATCCAGGTTCCTGAAGTGGCGGCCGCTGTGCGTAAGCACTCGGCGGCGCTGTTCTCGGTCGATGTCACCCAGGCCCTGGGACGCATCCCGCTGGAGCTGGATGACGTGGATCTGATCATCAGCAGCACGCACAAATGGATCCTGGCCAGTCATGGTGGTGGCCTGGTGGGTGTGCCGAAGGCCAGTGCTGATCGCTGGCAGGTGCCGGCCGGTGGCTGGTTTCACCTGGAAGATGCCTTCGGGGCGAAGCGTTTCGAGCGGGCCGTTTCCCGAAAAGGTGCAGCTGGCTTTGCCGTGGGCATGCCGAACTATCCGGCGGTGTATGCTATTCGGGCCGGGCTGGAATACATTCGCAATGTGGGCGTGGAAGCAATCGACCGGGCCGCGGGGCCACTGGTCGACCAGTGTCTGGCCGGTCTGCGGGAGCTGCCGGTGGAACTGCTGACACCGACCAGCCGCGAGTCGATCGCTGGAATTCTGGCGTTCCGGCATCCGCAGGCCGATGTGATTCAGCAGGCCCTGCAGCAGCAGAAAATCCACATCATGGCCCAGGCCGGACGCATGCGGATTGCCATTCATGGCTATAACACGTCCGACGATATTGACCGGGTGCTCCAGGTGCTGAACGATACCATCCGGTCGCTGCCCCAGAGCTGAATCCTACCGTGCGATTTCAGTGCGCGACTGGCTGGAACTCCCGGCCGTTCTCAGTTTGCTGAAGACCATGCTGCACCAGCCGGCCAGGGCGAACGCCCGCGGCTGGCACCGGTGGCAGTCTGACTGCGGCTGCTTCTCTGGCCGAGTGCAGCCGGGTGAAGGCCACGGAGAGCATGCTCTGCTGCCGGGGTGAATGGCACCAGCCGACGCCGGCACCCTCAAAGACTCTGGCGGGAGGCCATGGCGAAAGGCACCTGCGAAAGACACTGCCGGTCGTCCGCCTGCATTCCCACCGAGAACGATCCGGCCCCTGGGGAACGGTACGTTGCAGCGATTCTGCGGAGTGGTAAAACACCACCAGGCCTGCCCTCCCCTCGGGGAAAGCAGACCTGGCGGAAGTTCGCTGGTGACAACTGTCAGTTCGAAGATTCGAAATTCCGAGTCATCACCTCAAGTCAACAGCTCACCTGAATCAGGCAGCCGGGGGAGCAGCCGGAGCGGCGGCGGGAGCGGCCGGAGCAGCTTCGCCAGCCGGGGCGGCACCTTCAGCCGGAGCAGCGCCTTCGGCCGGAGCACCGGGCTGACCGTTCGGGGGCAGGTCGGCGGGGGCAGCGTGGCCACCATGACCCTCGTAGGAGGGAGCACCGTAAGCCGGGGCACCGTAGGTCGGGCCACAGCAGGACGGGGCCGGGGTGTAGTAGGTGGCGGCGGGGGCGTAGCAGCCATGACCGCAACCGTAGCTCTGG
>JAGQPV010000501.1 GCA_020426545.1 Planctomycetaceae bacterium | reverse complement strand
AAGGAGTAGAATCATATCACGCTCTGCTAACCACGCGCACAAGATCGACACCGATACTCGGCAGGGTGACACTGACGATCGTATCCGCCCACCAGTGTCTTTGCCCACAGCTATCGCCCCGGCCCGGGGTATCCGACGTTCGACAGCAGATTCCGGAAGAGCACTGGTGAGTGCAGCACTCACCAGTGGCACCCGAGCGAATCGCTGAGCGTGCCACCCGGAAGCTGAGGGCAGGTCCGGGGAAGACGAAGACACTGCTGGACATGCCAGCAATGGCACCCGGCGGCCGCCTCACCCGGGAACTGTCCGGCGAACTGCAGACGGAACACAACCTGATCCTGGCCAGCTCGGGCCTGCCACTGGACGAGGTGGCTGCGGGGTAAAGAGGGTATTCGGCACGCCCAGGGTGCCAGGAGGCGAGCCCACCCGTGTTTCCAGGTGCCGGAAAATGAGGTAAGCCGGTCGCCTCAGTACACGTTTCCTGCACTGGCCATCAGGCCGAACGTGCCACCTGGTTTCCCGGTGGCAGGCCCGTGCCCGGTGCGACATCGCCAGCGTGGCTGTTCATCATTCTTCCGGAATGTCGACGTCCACGTCCGGCACTTTAACCTTCTTCTTCTCCGTGTTGACATCCACATCCACGTCCGGGACGTCCACGGTTTTTTCCTTCGTCTTCACATCGACGTCAGGGGTCTGTACATCGATGTCCGGGGCGCGGCCGGGCTCCACGTCGACATCCGCCGAGGGCAGCTTTCCGGGATCTTTCACATCCGCGTCGCAGCCGGCCAGACCAAGAGCAAGCAGAGGTGCAAACGCGATTCGCAGCCAGGTGGTTTTCATGATCATCTCTCCGTATGGCGCAGGGTTCCGGGCAGAATGCGGCCACAGGGCCAGCGGGTGGAGGAACCGCTGCAAATCTCCCCCCTGCCTGTCGCAAGGGGCAAACACCATACCAGAAGGACGAATTCGCGTGTTCAGCCAGGGAAACCCCGAAAACCACGGCGGTTCGCCTGCCGGTCCGCAGCGAAAATGAACGCCAGCCAGCCAGACTGTCGGATCAGCCGGCAGGATCCGGGGTTTGAGAGCCTTTCGGCCGCTGGCTCCCGCAGACGGTCTGCCGTGAAGACTACCGGCACAGCGGGGCCGACGTCGAACCTTCAGTGCCACGGGGAAACCGCGAAAGACCGCGGCTGGCGTGCCTTCGGCACGTTCCGCATGACACCATCATCTGCCGGATCAGTGGTGGTGATGGTGATGGCGGCGGTGCCAGTGGCGGCGGAAGTACCTGGGGCCGTACGGGCGGGGGCCGACGGTGAAGCTGACCGAGGGCCGGGGACGCGGGGCAATGTACACTGTCGGCGGAGGCTCGACCGGGCTGACGACCACGGTGCCCGGCTGCTGATAGATCATGGTGCCGGGGGCAAAGCCGCCCTGAGCGGACGGACCGGGAGAGGCGGCGATCATCATTTCGATGACGGTATCGCTGACTCCCGACTGCTTGAGCGAGACGATGCTCTGCGGACTCGTGTCGAACCGTCCGCCGCGGGAGCGGATGGCACTTAAGATCACGCTGTCGCTCACGCCGGCCTGCGTCATCTGAACGACATCCGCCCCGGTCATGGCCCGGGCGTCGGCTGATCGGGCCTGCTCTTCCCAGGCTGCCTGGGCGATGGCCGCGTCCCGCTGTTCGTGCATGTCCGCATTATTGCCGGCCAGCGCACCACCCAGCCCGCCAACCGCGGCACCAATCAGGGCACCCGCATCCCGGTTGCCGGTCTGGTGACCGATGATCGCTCCGGTGGCAGCACCCAGGCCGGTGCCCACCAGCGCGCCGTTCTGTGTATGGTTCATCCCCGCGCAGCCGGTGAGGCCGCACAGCAGGAGGAACAGTCCGGCCGAAAGCAGGGGCCGTGAAAGCATGATGAAATCCTTTTCATTCAGGCAGCATCGGCAGGGCAACCTGCTGTCGCCTGCCGTCATCTGACCAAAGAAGCCTGTTTCTGGCTACTCCAGTTATCGGGCGAAGTGCGTCTTCCTGATCACTCCGCCTGGGAGTCGGGGCGGCTGTCCGTGGCGGGAGTCCCCTGTGGTTCGACTGGCTTCTCTGACGGGGGTGCCCTGTTTTCCCGTGCTTCACTGCGGGAATCTTCGTCGCGGTGACGTCCCGGGCCGCCTTTGCGGCCTTCATGACCACCCCGGTGGTGCCGGTGTTTCCGGTCTCCGCGGGGCCACAGCAGTTTGCGGAAGGATTCGCTGTCGTCCTGCCAGGACTTCTGCTGCTCTTCATCCAGAATTCCGCCGATTTCCTCCTGGAAACGGTCCATTTCGGCGGAGATCAGCGGTTTCATCCGGTCGCGGAAACTGCGGAACCGTTCGAAGTGGCCGTCGATAATGGCGGAAGCCTGCTGTTCCTGCTCTTCGCTGAGATTGAACTGGTTGTCCAGCCGCTCAATCATTCGCTGCCTCGCCTCGGCAGGATCAAATTTGAACACGTGGGATGCCTGGTTGTGCAGCCAGGTGGCTGTCACTCCGCTGCCCACGATGATGCCGCCAGTGAAAATGACCAGCATCAGGCCGATCCGTACCGTTTTCTGCCGCTTGCGGGATGCACCCGGCAGCTGGGCAGGAGGTACGGCGGGATCCATTACAGGGGAGGCTGTCGAGGTCATGGGAGTACAGTTTCGTATGTCTGAACCAGTTCCAGCCCGGGGTACTGCAGGTCGCTGAAGGACCACGTGCTGACCGCCAGGATGATGCCGGCCGCCACCAGTGAGGCCAGAGCCCCGGTCACCAGGGGCCAGTCCACCATGCTTCCCGGCAGTTCCGTCAGGATGCCGCGGCGGACCGCTGCCCGCACATCGACCCGGGGCGGCTGATCCTGCCGGGCGCGGGAGGCCAGATTCTGCAGGAGTCGTTCGGCCGTCATTTCAGTTTTCCTTCAATCAGCTTCTTCAGTTTCTTTCGAGCGCGGTGTGCCTGCACCTTGACCATTGTCTGCGACCAGCCGGTCTGTTCCGCAGCTTCGGCAATTGAAGATTCTTCCCAGTAAATCAAAGTCAGCACCAGCCGGTCCCGCGGGGGGAGCCGGGCCAGCACCGAATGCAGCAGATCGGCAGCCTGCCGGGCCGACTCGGGCTGATCCTCACCCGACTGCAGCCGGGCACATTCTTCCGGATTGAGCGGAACCAGTGTCGCGGAGCGATCGCGTTTTCTCCAGAACCGGTAGCCCGTGCGGGTGGCGATCCGGTTCAGCCAGTGTTCAAACGGTGCCTCTCCGCGAAACCCCTCCAGGCTGCGAAATGCGGCAATAAAGACTTCCTGAACAAGTTCCTCGTGCTGATGATGGTCTCTGGTGAACCGCCACATCCGGGCGGAAATGCCCTGCTGAAAGTGCTCCACCAGTCGATCAAAGGCCGCTGCATCTCCCAGCCGGGCCGCGGCGATACTATCCTGGAGTGCAGGTGCAGTGCTCTGCCTGGTTTCCTCACTGCCGGGCTCCGGGCCGGCGGCGGGGACTTCAGCTTGTTCCAGAGCACTTTCCGGCACGTTCAGCATCCCTGTTTCGGCTCGGGGTTTCACTGGCCGGACAGCTGCCAGCCTGGCAGCCGGTTTCCGGCAAAGTGACGGACTGCCGCCACCCTGCGGCAGATTCGACAATAAGTTCAGGAGGACAGGGTGATTAAGGCATCCTGTTCCCGATTCGCTTCAGTCCATGTTCCGTCAGGCTCCGGGCAGACTCAACCAGAAATTGAGTGGAATTTTCCGGGCCTGACGGCGGATTCTGACCGGATCGCCGGGCACGGACAAGACCGTTCCCTGAATCCGGCCCTGTGGGGCAGGTTGTCCTCTCCCGCCAGCTGCCGCGAGACGTCTGGAATGAAATCACGCGGCACCCGGAGAGAGCGGCCATTTCCCGACAGCCCGTCAGATCGTGGCCTCCGCGGCGGGTGGGCTGGCTTTGTCCTGCTTCCCAGGACTGTCGCCCTTCCGCGGTGACTTTTTCTTTCCGTTTTTCGAGTTCTTTTCCGGCGGTGCGGGACGGTTCTCGCGGCGCTCCTTCGCTTTCGCCTTCCAGTCCTCCATCTTCTGCTTCCGCTCTTCCATCTTTTCGCGGAATTTCGCTTTCGCTTCGTCGATCTTCTGCTTCTGTTCGTCCGTCAGCACGTTCACAAAGGCTTTGCGAGCCTGATTCCTGGCGATGGCGGACTCGGCCAGGGCCTGTCCCACGGCTGCTGCCGCCTTGCGAATCTCCGCTTCGTCGGCCGTATCGGAAGCGGCCAGTTTCATCAGCTCGGCCCGGGCTTTCCGGGAGTTTTCTTCTGCCTTCCGCACTTCGGTGTGAGCCGCCTTCATGGACTCACCCAGCTGCTGCTTCTGCTCGGCAGTGATGTCGAGGCCGGACATCATGGCCTTCATGTGCTCGATGCCCCGCTGAGGCATACCGGGACGTCCGCCGCCGAGGAAGCCGTGACGACCGGATTCACCCCGGTGACCCCGCATCGCCATGCGGCCGTGACCGCGGTGACCGTGATGTCCCCGCTGGCTCATGCCATGCCGTCCGCCGCCATGGAAGCCATGCCGACCGGATTCACCCGGGCACACCCCCGACCCC
>JAGQPV010000500.1 GCA_020426545.1 Planctomycetaceae bacterium | reverse complement strand
CGGGCTGCCGAGGGAGCGGGATCAAGGGCGATGTATTTTCTAAGCAGCCGCTCCGCTTCCCCCGGGTCTTTCCCCCCCTGAAGATAAAATCCCGCAGCCTGCCGCAGAATCTCAGGATCTTCGGGCGACAGCTGCAACGCAGCCTGGTAGTTTTCGGCGGCTGCTTCCATCTCGCCAAGCAGGGTACCCGACTGAGCAGCCAGTAACCGGGCTTCTTTCTCCGGAAGAGCTTCTTTCGCCCGCGTGAGGGCTTCCCTGGCCGCATCAGGCTGATCGCTCCTGACCAGAACACTGATATAAGCCTGCCAGGGCAAGAGCCTGTTGCTGGACAGACTGATGGCTTCATCAAATGCCTTTATTGCATCATCCGACTTTCCGGCTGCATCCAGTATATGCCCAAACCAGATGTAATCGGCACTGCCGCTTTCCCGGTCCGTCATGGACTCCCGTGCCAGCCGTACAGCCTCTTCCTGCCTGCCGCTACGAAGTGCGAGTTCAGCAGACAGCCGCTGTACCGAATTCTGTACCACTGTGGTGGCGTCCTGCTGAATGATCTCCATCAGGCGGATTCGATCGTCCTGCCGCTCCAGCGTAAGCAGCAGTTCCAGCACTCTGCGTATTACTCGCGGATCTCTGCTTCCCTGAGACACAGCCTGAAGATAGTGGTCTGCTGCGCCCTGAGTATTCCCTGCAGTCTCTTCGATTCGGGCCTGCGCCAGTGAAAGGGCCGACCAGTGAGGATAATCGGCAGCCAGCTGAGACAGCCGCTGTCGTGCCGTGGCAACTCCCGAAGCATCACCTTCTTCCGCCTGTCTGACCAGCAGCAGTGCTTCGGCTGTGCGAACATGCAGCCCGTCCCCTCCTTCCGCCTGCCGCATTTTGTCCAGCAGTTCTTTCGAATGCTGGAGGTCGCCATTCTGCAGCGACGACTGGAACAGTCGCAGCAGCACATCCACCCGCCAGGGCTGCTGACGAACAATCTGTTCCCACATCCGGACTGCAGCATCGAAGTGACCGCGACGAAACTGAATAACCGACAGACCATCCAGCAGCTGCAGCTGTTCCTCACTCGAAAAACCGGAGGTTTCCTCCATCAAAGACGTGAACTTCGTGTCGTCGGCACCATCAGCACTACGTGCGAGAAGCTCGGCTCGTACCAGCCTCAGCTGCACATCGTCTCCCGTATGAGTGGCCGCCTCTTCCAGCAGTTCCTCGGCTTTCGCAGCGTCACCGCGACGCAGGGCAAGCCGAATGATCGCAGCCCAGCGGCGTGCATCAGTGGGATCATCAGCCCGCACCTGTTCCAGCAGCTCCTGGGCGGTGTCAATCTGCCCCTGCAGCATCAGCACTGTGGCCTGCAGGTCATACACCGGCACCGGATCTTCAGCCTCGGTCGCAGCGTGTTCCAGCACCCGGGTGACAGCCCCCCAGTCGCGATCCGCGGGAGCCATCCGAAGATTTCTGGCGATCAGCAGCCTGGCAATCTCCTGCGAGACGCTTCCTTTCCCGGCCATGTGGCCGTAATGCTCCAGAGCTTCATCAATTCGCCCAAGTTTCGCCAGAGCCTCGGCTGCCGTCGTGCGCGCTTCCCGCGAAAGTGGATCCGCCGCCAGAATCTGTTCGGATGCCGCCAGCTGCCCGCTGGAGTCACCAATTTTCCGGCAGCAATGCCCCAGCTGCAACAGCGCGAGATGTCGCAGTTCGAGCCGGCCGGCAGCGGCATCGGCCACAGCCTGCAGACGAGGCACGGCGTCAACGAATTCCCCCTGCTGCACCAGAAGCCGGGCCTCCAGATAGTCGAGATAAGGCCGCGAAACACGCATCTGCCGCAGACGCTCGATCCGCTTGTCAGCATCCTCCAGTCGATCCCGTGTCATCAGCAGGTCGGTTCGAACCAGCTCCAACTGGGCATCCTCCGGCAGGCGGTCACACCCCTCCGCCAGCACCTTCGCGGCTGCGTCCACCTGGCCTTCCCCCAGTTCCACCTGCGCGGCCGTCAGATACAGCTCGGCCACATCCGGTTCCCGGTTAATAGCACCGCGCAGCTGCTCTCTTACGGTGGAAGTATCAACCGTGTCTTCACTGCCGCCGGCGCCCACCAGCGACAGCCTTGCCCGCAGGAGAATCACCTCACGGTCCTGCGGGGCCAGTTCTTCCGCCTGCCTCAAATCTTCCAGTGCCAGTGGGAACTGCCCCTTCCTGACTCGATAGGTCGCTCGGGCGAGGAAAGCCTCAGCACTGTCCGCGTTAGCTGTCACCATCTCAGCCAACGCACCATCGGCAGCTTCGGGTTGACCAAGCTGCTCCAGAAGTGACGCCAGCTGCAAGTAGACCAATGGTTTCCGGTACTGCTGAGCAATCGCGGTCCGATAATGAACGGCAGCCTCGGCCAATCGCCCGTCCGCTTCGAAGGCCCGCCCGTACAGAAAATCCAGTTCACCATCTTCCGGGCGAGCTTCCTTGAGTTTCTCCAAATGCGTAACTGCATCCCGGCTGCGGTCCAGAGCAAGAGCCAGGTCAACCTGCCGCCGGAGCACGGACTGATCTGCAGGCGTAGCCTGCAATACACGTTCATTGAGCAGATAGGCCTCCAGTCGCTGCCTGCTGCCGGATGCACTCTCCTGAAGTAATTCAGCCAGCATTGCCAGGCTGCTGGTCTCATTGGGACGCAGAACCAGATAACGGCGGAGATACTGCACAGCCTCGGCAGTCCGACTCTCGCTGCTCAATTCCCGGGAGCGGACCAGCAGTTCGTCCGCCATGGAATGAATCTGGACTTCATGCACAACATGCATTGTCCCGCCGGTAACGGCCAGCGTTACCAGCACGATGAGCGTGAACTGCCAGTTGGGGCGCAGAAAACGGCGCGGCCGGGATTTCGATCCTGAACGATGCTGCTTTTCACCAGACGACTTTCCGCCGTTGTCTGCCGGCTCAAGAGCGTCAGGACTGATCGGAATGCTGGTTGAACGTTTCGCCATAGCTGTCTGAACCGTAAGGCAGGAAGTTGGGAGGGAGGGCTGAATCAACCGATCCCCGCAGCCGCCTCAGGAACACCATCCAGGTATCCCGGGGGCCACCACGCAGATTGAGTGCGGCAGGGAATCGAGATCCAACGGCACGCCGGATGGCGGTCGTGCTGGTGCTGGGCAATGCGGATGGTCTGCTCTATTAATATTCCCTGCCGCAGGGCCTTTGGGTCAAGCATCGAACGGCGTAATACACTCCGAGAGTGCCCATCTCCGCCGCGGCAATACACGGTTCCACCCTGGCAGACCATTCAAACCCTCAGCGGCCCGGAGGGATGCACCTGACGAGGCACAAAACTATTCATCTCCGGATCAGGCCGCACATCGGCTGCAGAACAGTTCTTTACACACAGATGGCCTGTTCAGGAATTCCCTGGACAGGAAAGTCGCCGGGAAATTTGCAAGCTCTTCGGAATTCAAAAGGCGAGCAGCCAGACGCCGACTGGCAACCAATACCCGCGACCAGCTGTCATTCCGAGTGGATCCCGACTCGCGAACTGCCGGCCCTCGCCAGGAGGTGGCGTTCGAGCAGAAACCAGGACAGTGAAGCGACAGCAATCGACAGCAGACCACCGCTGACTGCGAACAGTATCGGAGCTGTCTCAGGCGAGGTCCCTCCTGAATGCAGTACAGCGGCAGCCAGCTTCAGGCATGGCACGTGAAACAGGTAGATGCCGTACGAGATCATCCCGATCCCCCGGAGCGGTGGTACGTCAAGACACCGCATTACAGCGCGACTGCGAGGTACCAGTAGAATCATTCCGGCCAGCAGCAGGGGTACAAACGGCAGGTTGTAGCGACCGCCCGGCACCTGCAGGATGTCGTCCAGAGGAGTGGCCAGGATCAACAGGAGGAGAAACGCTGATCCGACGAATAACAGATCAGCTGCCGATGCAGAGATGCAGTTTCTCGATGATCGGCTGCATTTCACATGACACCATGCTGTCATCGTTCCGAGAACGAAAATCGGCAAGTGGGCAATCAGTGAACGGGTGAGTACAGGGCTCTGGCCGTAGAATCCATCCCCGTTCGGCGGCGAGGGGAAGCCGTCGAATTCACTCAGGAGCAGCATATGCAGTAGCCAGGCCGCGGGAATCAGCGCCCCCGTAACGAGCAGCAGCACCCGGTCGGATACCGTGCGCAACCTGACCAGCAGCGAGACCAGCATCCCGAACACAGTATAAAACTGCACCTGGACGGCAACCGTCCAGAATGGTGCATTGATACTGTAGAATGTGGAGTCTCGATAATTGTGGAGCAGCATGCCGTGCAGGAGAACGTCGAGACGTTCTCCTGCCGTTTGCCAGTGCCGCGTCACCAGCACCAGGGCAGCGAGACAGACCAGGTATGCCGGCAGAATCCGCATTGTGCGTCTGCGCACGTACCCCTGCAGCAACTTCTGATTCCGCGTTTCAGGGTTTGCCGACCAGACTGGCAGACTTAGCAGAAAGCCACTCAGCAGAAAAAAGAGGCATACGCCGGTGTTTCCGTTGAGCATCAGGCGAGAGAGACTGAACGGACCACCGTCCGCATCTACTCCGGTCATCTGCTGAAAATGAACGCCGAAAACTCCCAGACATGCCAGTGCAC
>JAGQPV010000499.1 GCA_020426545.1 Planctomycetaceae bacterium | reverse complement strand
GCAGGATATCGGTACCGCGTCCGGCCATATTGGTGGCGATGGTGACCCGGCCCGGCTGGCCGGCTTCCAGCACAATCAGCGATTCGCGGGCATGATGTCGGGCGTTAAGCACCTGATGTGGAATGTTTCGGGATTCCAGCAGCTGCGAGAGGGCTTCGGAAGCGTCCACGGAAGGCGTGCCGACCAGCACCGCCTGACTGGCCGCGTGCCGCCGGGCCACCTCATCAGCGACAGCCGCCCGTTTCGCAGCCAGCGTGGCGAACACCCGAGGCGGCAGCGGCTGGCGAACGCAGGGGCGATGTGTGGGAATTACCGTCACCCGCAGCCCGTAGGTTTTCGACAGTTCTCGCCGCACGGGCTGAGCGGTGCCCGTCATGCCGCACAGATGCCGGTACTGCCGGAAAAAGGCCTGCACGGTGATTCGGGCTGCCTGACCCGTGGCTGCGGTGACCGGCAGATGCTCGCGGGCCTCGACCGCCTGATGCAGGCCATCCTGCCACTTGCGGCCATCCATCATCCGCCCGGTCGATTCATCGACAATCACCACCTGATCGTCGGCCACTACGTAGTCCCGGTCCCGCTGAAATCCCAGCCGGGCGGTCAGGGCTCGTTCCACCGCGGTGTGGATTCGCTCGGTGCCGAGCGGAGTGAGCAGCGTCGGCTTGCCCAGGAGAATGACCCGTCGGCAGCCGGCATCGGTCAGCCAGGCGGAACGGTGCTGCGGTTCGTATACGAAATCCCGCGCCGGTTCCAGCTGGCCGACTGCCCTTTCGGCCCACCTGGCCAGTGCAACTGTCGGTGCATCGTTCGGCCGGTTCTGTCCGATGATCAGCGGTGTGCGGGCTTCATCGATCAGCACGCTGTCGGCTTCATCCACCAGCGCAAAGTGATGCCCCCGCTGGACGGGGGGCTCTTCGACGGAAGATTTCGTGCCGAATGGTCGGTGCCGCAGCTCATGACTGCTGCCGGCTCCCCGCCGCAGCCGGTCCCGCAGAAAGTCGAACCCCAGTTCATTGGCCGTGCCATAGGTGATGTCGCAGGCATAGGCCGCACGCCGTTCGTCGTCTGCCATCTCCGCCTGAATACACCCGACCGACAGCCCCAGTGCGGCATACACGCCACCGGTGACCTGGGCATCCCTGCGGGCAAGGTAAGGTAGTCGTTGGCCGTGACAACATGTGCCCCCCGCCCGGCCAGTGCCCGCAGAAACACCGGCAACGTGGCAGTCAGCGTCTTGCCTTCGCCGGTCTGCATTTCGGCCACGCAGCCCTCCAGCAACGCCAGCCCTCCGGCCAGCTGCACGGGATAATGCTGCATCTGCAGTGTTCGCCGGGCCGCCTCCCGCACCAGCGCACCGCCCTCAACAGCCAGCTGTGTCAGCGGAGTACCGCTTCGGGCCCGCCATTGAAGTTCCCGCGCCCGGCCGCACAGTTCCGCGTCGCTGAGATCCAGCAGCTGCTCCGCCCGGGAAATGATCTGCCGGGCCTGGTCCAGCCAGTGCGACAGCCTCGCCGCCTGTGGCCGGCCACCTGCTCTGCACCAGTGGTACAGTCTCCAGGGACTGACCTGCAGCATGAGATTTCCCGTGTCAGAGCCAGAAATACTTCTGCACAAACTCGACCACGTCGCCAAACAGCACGTACCCCAGATTCCGCTGGCCGCAGCTGATTCGCGTCCGCACTTCGGCTCCAATTCTGGGGTGAGGCGGCCGGTGATCGGGATCGAGCGCGGCGAACAGCTCGACCGTATTCTGCCCTTCATCGGAAGGGGCGGCCCGGGTGGCAATCGTCTGCAGCTGGCCGGTAAAGGTCTGTTCGGGGGCGGTCGCCAGCAGAAACTCCACCGGCAACTCCCGGGTCTCACTGGCAGCCTGTCCCCGCAGCACGTGCCCCAGCCGGCGTTCCTCCAGCTCCAGTTCAAGGTGCCACGGTCCGGTGTCGTTCATAATTTCGAGCAGAATCTCCCCCCGCCGCACCGGCCGGTTCTGCAGCAGCTGAGACACCTGAAACGTGGCTACTACTCCTGAGATCGGTGCGCGGATGGTGAGCTGCCCGATCCGTTGTTCCAGAATCCGCAGCTGCTCGGCCAGCCCCGCAATCTCGGCCAGCACTTCGGCCCGCTGCCCCTGCAGCTCCTGCTCTTCCTCGCGGCTGGCCTGCTGGACGGCCTCGTCGATTCGTGTCTGCAGACTGCGCTCCCGCTGCAGGTTCTGGCTCAGCTCGGTTCGCACGCGTATCAGCTGTGTCTGCAGGTCGTCGTTCTTCAGTTCCAGCAGCGGCTGTCCGGCAGTCACCGTCCCGCCGCTTTCGACCAGCAGCTGCTGCACTTCGCCGTCCAGCGGGGCAAAGACCTGGCTCTGTTCGATCGGCATCAGCCGGCCCCGGGCCTCGACGCGGTACTCCCACGGAACGAGGGCCAGCACCAGGACCAGTAACGCCACCACGCCCAGCACGGCTGCCGTCTTCCACAGCCGGCGGCCATGAAACCATTCAGTAACGCGTCCGATTCCACGCCATACCGGCAGCAGAAAGATTCGCTCATGATCGAGGGCCTGATGCAGCCCCGCCGCCAGATGATCTGTCGCCAGGTCAATCCGCTCTCTCTGCTGTGCTGTCAGTTCGCCCTCATGAAACTGCTCGATGACGAGGCAGCCAAAGGCTGGCCGCGAGTGTAGCTCGTCCGGCGTTGCCGGCTGATCGGGTTCGTCGGCGACTGGCTTCGGTCGCAGCAGCGGAACCAGCGCCACCAGCCGGGAACCGCTCTGCTGGATAAATTCGGCCAGCGGCTCCTCCAGCTGAGGCGGAACTGAGGCAAGCTGCCCGCTGAACGTCAGCGTTTCGCCGGTGGCAATGCACCCGTCCGCCAGCTGGACCATAGACCGCACAAGGTTGGCCCGCTGGTGGACGGAGTCCTGCCCGCTGATCGCCAGAATGGAAGTCCGTCGCCCCCGCCGGAGAGCCAGGCTCGCCCGGTCACAACCGATAAAGACGCGGCCGTCACAGGCCGCGGTCATGGCTGTTTCCTGCAGGTCCTTCGCCCGCTGCAGCCGCAGAACAAAATCGGCAAACGGCAGCAGCAGCCCGTCCGTTCCGGCTTCGTGCCGGGCCGCACCGTTGACGGTGCCGGCTGATCCGTTGCGTGGGGCAGCTTGAGACAGCCCAGCCTTCCGCCGGCGGTCCAGATATCGGGAAGCCAGCCCGGCCATCTGCTCGACGAACTGAAGATAGCCGGATCGTGCCTGAGCCGGGATATCGGTCCGCTGGAAAACCTGCACTACGCCCACCGGCCGCTGGCCATCGTGCAGCGGGGCCAGAAACATGTGGTGCTTCTTCGGAAACCCGCCGGCCTCATCCGGGCCGACCACGCGGGATTCTCCACTGGAGAGCGCGGTATTGAGGAGCTGGTGATTCTGCCGCAGGGCCTGCGGATCATCCGCAAGCCCGGTCTGCTCCAGGCCAATGGCCGCCAGTGGTTCAGTCCCGCCACCGATTCCCGGTATCCAGACCGCTCCCGACCGGGCACCCACGGCGGACAGCAGCTTCGGCAGGAACTCCGGGAAGAAATCTTCCGGCGGCAGACTGGCTTCCGCCAGACGTTCGATCTCCCGCACCAGCAGGAGCACCTGCTCGCGGGGGTCGGTCGCGGTATTGATCGACATTGTCTATTAAAATTCTCGGACGGCAGGAACCCGCCTTCATGAGCCTGCAGGCTGGGTCACCGTCTGCGGAAGAATATCGCAGGGATTAACCTGAGGAATGGAAAAGCAAAACTATTCAATCTGCCGCGCCGGCCGATCGCAAGACCCGAAGTTCACCGTTCTGCAGAAATCATCCCCCCTGAGGGATCTCCCTCCGGCACTGCAACCGCAGTTTCATGCAGCCCCTATGGTAAAAGCAGTGGCTGCCACATCAGATTGGCCCGATCCGACAGTGCATCAATCGGCCAGCCATTGCCGATGACCGGCATGATCTGGCGGATCGGCACCGCTGCGGTGACACGCTGGCAGTCAGATGACGGGGCCGGGAAATAAAGGGGTTCCGGGCGATGGCTGCCCGGAGGACAGACTCGAACCATGTGGAGATCAGGTTCCAGTGTCGAGATGACGGCTGCCATCGAGCCGGGATGCCCCGCTCCAGCTGCAGTCTGGTGCCGGAGTCATCGCCTGCACAGTGCCGGTTGAAACTGCTGCCCCGGCCGGCCCGGCTTCAGCTGCCGGAACCGCGGAGTGTCATACTGCTGCACGCTAACCCGCAGCCTGCCCTGCACCTGGCGGTCCTGCAGAATCCTGTCCACCGCAGGCTGCACCTGCTCTTTCGTCCGCAGCCGGGGACGCGGGCCGATCAGCCGCCCCCGCAGGTCGGTCAGATCCTGCATCGCCCGTTCGAGGCGGTTCATGCGGGCCGCCTCGTCCCGCCGCGACTTGCGGGTGCTGTGAAACCACCACAGCCGGAACTTCTCCTTCGTCAGCGTTTCTTCAGAGCAGACTTGCAGCGTGTACCGCACTTCACCGCTCTCGTCGATGGTATCAAACAGATAGCTAAAGAGGTTCTTCGCGGAACTTCGTGGCTGGTGCCTGAATTGACAGGGTTTCACGGATGGTGCACCTGCAGGCACGCCCTCAAT
>JAGQPV010000004.1 GCA_020426545.1 Planctomycetaceae bacterium | reverse complement strand
GAGCCGGTCGAAAAGCACGATCTTTCCTCGCTCAAGGTGCTCGGCACCGTGGGCGAGCCGATCAACCCCGAAGCGTGGAACTGGTATAACGAAACCGTCGGCAAGGGCACACGCCCCATCGTCGATACCTGGTGGCAGACGGAAACCGGCAGCATCATGCTCAGCCCGCTGCCCGGTGTCACCGCCACTAAACCCGGCAGCTGCACGCTGCCGCTTCCGGGTGTTGTTCCCGATATCGTGGCGAAGGACGGCACCAGTCAGCCGCCCAACAGCGGCGGTCTGCTTGTGATGAAGCAGCCCTGGCCCTCGATGCTGCGGACGCTCTATGGCGATCACCAGCGTTTTGTCGACACGTACTTCAGCGAGATCGAAGGCTGCTACTTCGCGGGCGATGGCGCCCGTCGGGACAGCGATGGCTACTACTGGATCATGGGCCGTGTCGATGACGTCCTGAATGTCTCCGGCCACCGCCTGAGCACCATGGAAGTCGAAAGCGCCCTGTCCTCCCACGCCGAAGTAGCCGAAGCCGCCGTCGTTGGTTTCCCCCACGGACTGAAGGGAGAGGGCATCTGCTGCTTCGTCACCCTCAAGTCCGGCCATGGCACCGACGAACTCAAAGAAGAGCTGAAAGCTCACGTTCGCAAGCAGATTGGTGCCGTGGCCACTCCGGATCAGATCCGCTTCGCAGCGGCTGTTCCCAAAACCCGCAGCGGTAAAATCATGCGGCGACTGCTGCGTGACATTGCCGCCGGCCGGGAGGAAGTGGGTGACACCACCACACTCGAGGACTATTCCGTGCTGGCCACGCTTCGCGAAAGCGGCGGCGAGTGAACCCTCACTGCGGACGCTGCACGGCGTCCGGGCTGTCCGAATACACCGCCTGACGGACAGCACCTGAACCCGCTTCTGCCCCGGCCGGAATGATTTCCTGCCGGGGTTTTTCTCTGGCTTCACCCGGCCCGTTCAGGGCTCCCCGCGGGGCCGGCCCGGCCAGTTCGTGAACTTCACCACCCGGCTGGAAGACCGCAATCGTCGAACGGATATGCTTCGTCTGATCGAATGCCGAGCCATCGGGAGCCGTTGCCGACATCTGAATCGTCCGGTCAATCTGCGAATGAATCGGCAGACCGGTCCGGCGGTCGATGCGGCAGACTCCGGCCGTCTGGCCCCCGCGAACTTTCACGGAGACCCGGGAATACTGTTCAGCCAGCGGGCCGAAGGTCACACCGGCCCCGATGGTGCCGGAGACGTCAATTTCCGCGTACTGATCCGTCAGCTGCGTCAGTAAATACGTGTTACTCAGCGACATCGGAATCGGACGAACCACGTGCCGCTCCCGTGTCCAGCGGTCCCCGGGAGTCAGCCAGGCTCCACCATCAGCTCCGGTGCCGGCCGGCAGCATGCCAATACTGTCATCCACCAGGTTGGCCACGCCCTCGTGCTTCTGAGAAGCGGTTTCCCCCAGCGTCTCAATCACCTGCCGGCGGTGCTCCGCGGGAACATCCCGTACACAGCGGGCGAGAAATTCGTCAAATCCAACCAGTTCCACCAGCTGGTTATCGGGACCAATCCAGAATGAAAACGAGTTGTTGACCAGCCCGTGCCAGGGCAGTGCATCGACCGGAATCTCCCGGCCGGAGTCAGTGGAGTTGTAGACCACACGATGACCGGCAATATCGTGAGAATATCGCACCCGCTGATAACGCACTCCCAGACGCCGGCGCCCGGCCAGTTCCGCCCGCGGATCATCTGAGGGAATCACTTCTTCCACGGTCAGCACCATCAGCAGTTCCAGCCACGACCGGCTGACGGATGGTCCCTGCATCAGCGTCTGGGAGACCGTTTTCAGCAGCGGGAAACGCTGCCCCGGTTCCAGACTCAGAACCAGCTTCTGCCGGGGAGCCTGCGGAACGGGCGGCTCCACCGACTCAGCCGTCGGTACTGCTGCAGCCGCTGCCTGTTCTTCATCTTCGGAAGACATCCAGCCGCAGCCTGACATCAGGACCGCCAGGCAGAACATGCAGGCCACGAAGAAGCAATGAGGCGTTATCACTGATTTTACCAGAGACTTCATGAGCACTTCTCCGCACCAGCCAGCGGGATCGCTGCAGCCTCAACCTGATATTTCCGCTGCAGCGGCCGTCAGAACGATCAATCCGTCAATCGCAGCGCCGCACGAGAAAACACGGCCACTGCTCGAAAACGCGCCACAACTGTCGGGAATCGAGGAGTCCTCCTCAGCCGCTGCCAGGGGTAGCCTCCCGGAAAACCAATGGGCAACCCGCCCGCACTACATACAACCACCCATTCCTCTGGCAATTTGACACCTGTGAAACCAGGCAGGAGCCGCACACATCGATCTGGCGGGGAGTTGAATTGTGCCTGACAGCGCCGCAGGGAATCACTACCCACGGAACTTCCGGACGGCTGCAGAAGGGCGGCGGGAAGATAACAGTCTGGCCGGAGTGCGGAAACCTGAGTTTTCTCTCCAGCGATCTGGCCCGACAGGGAAACCGTGCCGCCTGCCTGCAGGCGAGGGGCAGCCGGACCGCCATCTGGAGGACCAGACCAACTGGTGAATGGCATTCGGCGAATAAATGCGTAACCGCTTTCCACTCCGGGACAATTAACTTCCGTCCGCAGCTGAAAACCCCTGAGGGGCACAATCTCCGGCCTCCGGAAACTTCCGGCAGCCTTGACGAAGAAACGCCAGGGTGGCATGGGCTGCTCTGCTCTCGTCAGTAGTTGTCCTGATCGGGTTGTCCACTTCCGCCAGGTCGCCTCTTGTATCTGCTGGACAGCTGTGGTATGCAGAATGATGCAAATATTCCGGTGAACGGTCGTTGAGATCGATCAGACATTTGAATATCTCGAAAGTGAAACCTGCGTCAGCCTGGTCGACACCCTCCTGCCCGGCCTGCTGTCAGTCGGTAACAGTACCTGTCCGGAACCTTTCTCCTGCAGTGATTTGAACAGCCTGAGCCTGTGCAAGGTTCGAACTGTTCAGCTGCAGCCTGTTCCGGCCAGCCCTTCAGCTCAGGTCAATTCTGTTTGAACCGAATGAGGTGAATCGTGAGACGCTGCTGCAAAGTATCATGCGGCCTGATGGTATTGGCCATGCTGTCCTCAGCCACCGTGCTGACGGCTGCGGACCGTCCGGTTGCCAGAACGCTCGATTCCATACTTGCTGCAGAGAATGCAGAGCGCGGCGTCAAGCACGAAGCTCTGCCTGTTGTGGATGACCTGGCGTTTCTCCGCCGGGTCTACGTCGACCTGATCGGCAGAATCCCGACCACCGAAGAAATCAGTACTTATCAGGCTCTGCCCTCGGCCACCCGCCGGGAACAGACCATCGACAGTCTGCTGCAGCACCCGCGGTTTGCCGACCGGTGGACCGTCTTCTTCGCCGACATGCTGCGGATGCGCTCCAATGCGGAAGGCGGAGCCCAGCTGGTGGCCTATGTCCACCGGGCCGTGCAGGATGGCATGCCGTACGACGAACTGTGCCGCAAGCTGATCGCGACCAACGGAAAAGTCGGTCGGACTCCCGAAGTCGGCTTTGTGCTGGGTGACAATGCGGATCCCATGGCGCTGACCGGAGTCACCTCCCAGGTCTTCATGGGTGTTCGCATTGCCTGTGCCCAGTGTCACGACCACCCCTTCGATGTGTGGACCCGGAAAGACTTTTACGGTCTGGCGGCCTACTACGGCCGGACGCAGCGAATTGAGCGGCGGTTCAATAACCGCATTCTGGCCACCTACACCACCGACGTGTCGCAGACCTCCGTGATGTGGCCGCCGGAAGGCGTCGGCCCGGAAGAAGAACGGAAGGCAATGAAGCCGTCCTTCCCGATTGCCCTGCTCGAAGAAGGCAAGCAGCCGGAATACATCACCCGGCTGAAGGAGCTGCGGGCTGCAAAGGCCAATGCCGAACTGGCAGCAGCCGAGAAGAAAGCGGATCCAGGGCTGGATGACCTGCTGGCCTCGGCCGCTGAGAAGGCCGAACGCCGTACCCGGGGTGCCGGAACCGGTGGCCTCGGTGTCCTGGCGGAAGCCCGTCAGGAAGCGAAGGATCTCAATGTGGATGCCGCCGGCTCGGGCGAGAGCGAACTGCGTCAGCAGCTGGCCCGCCTGGTGACCAGCCCCCGCAACGAATACTTCAGCCGCAGCTTTGTGAACCGCATCTGGGCCGAAATGATCGGTTCAGGATTCGTCAATCCCGTGGACGACTTCAGCGGCCAGAACCCGCCCAGCCACCCGCAGACCCTCGACTTCATTGCTCAGGAATTCGTCGCAGGTGGCTACGACCTGCGTTCGCTGGTTCGCATGATCGCCATGAGCCAGACTTACCAGCGGGCCCATGATTTCAGCGGAAACGAACCGCTTCGCGTCGAGCGGGAAGCTGCCTTCCTGGCCACGCCGGTCCGCCGGATGCTCAGCGAAGTCATGTTCGACAGCATCGTGACGGCGGGGCACCTGTTCCAGCCGAAGCATGAAGAAGGCAAGAACCTGAAAACCGTCTGGCGGCTCACCCGCATCATGAAGCAGCCGGAGAATTCCGTCCGGCCGGTGGCTCTGGGCGGCCAGGAGAAGAGCAAGACCATGGCGGCGAAGCCCGCGATGAAGAAGCCGGATCAGCTGGCTGCGGGTTACGACCTGGAAAAAGCGATTGAACTGGACTTCAACTCCCTCCTCACCGCCGATGACACCGAGGAGAGCGAATCCGTCGAAGTTGACCAGATGCGGGTCATGTCCCGTGAAGAGCTGGAAGCCATGAGAATGGCCCAGGAGTCAGCCCGGCGGCAGGCGGATTACATCGACCGCTTTGTCAAAGCGATTGTCGATGACAACCCGCAGTTCACTTCGACCATGCGAATTGCGACTCCCGCTGCTCCGGAACACTTCCTGCGGGTCTTCGGCCAGCCGGGCCGGACCGATCTGGGAGATGAGCGGGACCACTCCGCTTCCATGCGGGGAGCCCTGATGATGCTGAACGGTCGCCTGACCCACGAAGCATCCCGGGTGGGTGAAATGGAACCCGTCTACCCCCTGATCGCAGGCACGAATCCAGATTTGCCAGCCGCCATTCGCCTGGCTTACCTCGAAATCCTGACCCGCGAACCCACGGATCAGGAACAGGCTGACGCGGCCGAAATCATCAAAACTTCCGACACCCTGATTGATGGTCTCGCCGACTTCCGCTGGGTACTGCTGAACTGCAATGAATTCCGATTCATGCCGTAATCGAAGTTCCCTCAACGGAACCAGTTGCTCTGTGACGAGCGGCTGGTTCCCGGGTCAGGGATGCAACAACCGCGTCGATTCGTAATACCACGTCTACCGAAATCTCTTGAGTGCTGCACTGGCTCGTTGCCGGGTTTACACGAAAAGGAACTGAAGCATGCCGATGTCCTGTCCTGATTATCGTCTCTCCCGTCGTGCGATGCTGGGTGCATCAAGTGCCACACTGCTGGGAATGCAGGTCCGCGATCTGCTGGCATTTTCCGGCACCAGTCACGAGCAGAAAGCAGAAAACGTCATTCTGTTCTGGAATGGCGGCGGAATGACCCATCTGGATACGTGGGATCCCAAGCCCGGCCGCCCGACTCAGGGTGAGTTTGAGCCGATCGACACATCGGCGTCCGGCATGCAGATTTCCGAGATCTTCCCGCAGCTGTCGAAGCAGATGCACCATGCCGCCCTCATTCGTTCCATCGCGGGAACTCAGGGTGCTCACGGGCAGGCGACTTACAACCTGCAGACCAGCTATGTTTCGACCCCCAATATCCGTCACCCCGGTATTGGCTCGGTCGTGACTCACGAAAAGAGCCAGATTGGCGATCTGCCGGCATTCATTTCCATCAGTGGACGGGCTGCCCGGGCCACTTATCTCGGCCAGAAGTGCGAAGCGTATTTTGTCGCCAGCCCCGGCGACAAGGATCCGTACCTCGCCTTCCCCGAAGGAATCGCCGAATCACGTGGCAACCGCCGGCTGGAAATTCTGGCGAAATACAATGGCCAGTTTGCTGGACGTGCCCCCAACGAGAAGCTGTCCGCCACGCAGACAGCCATCGAAGATGCTGTCCGCCTGATGCGCAGCCCGGCTCTGGAAGCCTTCGAGCTGACCAAGGTTCCGACGAGCACCCTGAACCGCTACGGCGACACGGCCTTCGGCCGCGGCGCCCTGCTGGCCAAACGCCTGGTCGAACAGGGAGTGCGGTTCGTGCAGGTCAACCGCGGCGGGTTCGACACGCACTCCAATAACTTCCCCGCGGTCCGTGCCCATGGAGAAGTCATGGACCCGGCCCTGGCCTCGCTGATTGAAGACCTGTCGGAGTCCGGCATGCTGGACAAGACTCTGATCGTCATGATGAGTGAGTTCGGACGGACGCCCCGCATCAACCAGGATGCTGGTCGTGATCACTGGGCTGCCTGCTTCAGCGTGTTCATGGCTGGTGGCGGCATCAAGGGTGGCACCGTGGTCGGTGCTTCGGACAAGGACGGCTACCGTCCCGCCGAACGGCCCGTGAATGTGGCCGATATCCATGCCACAATCTGCCATGCTCTGGGTATCGACCCCAACCGCGAAGTGCTGACCCCGCTGCAGCGGCCGATGAAGCTGGTTGATAACGGTACTCCGGTGATGGAACTCTTCTGAGATTCGGAATGCCGCTGCCGGATGTGTATACGCCCCCCAGCAGGTGAGGCGTCTACGTCCGCAGTCCGATTGCCGGTACAGCACCGCGGGAGTCACAACAGTCATGTGGTTCCCGCGGTGACCGGCAGCTTTCATGAGAACTGCTTCAACGAATGAATGGCCGGAGTTGATCTCTGCAGTGATCGGGGTGAAACAGAGCTCCGGACTTAATTACGACAGGCTCTGGATTCACCAGCGAGTCCTGAAATCGGTCTGTCGCGATCAGCACAGCCTGCGACCTGACTTAAGAAACAGACACCACGAGTTACCACGCGCATAACCAGTCTGCCGCCATGGCAGCAGCCTGCGGCAGCCCCGGCCAGGCAGACTCCCGATGACACCAGCTCAGGCGCTTAGTTATCAGAACGGTCAGTCCCAGCAATGCTGAACTGGGACCATCTGCAGGATCGCTCCAATCCAACGATCCTGGCAAAAGCAGCCAGCCGTCTGAACGCTGTTCGACCGCCACTGCTTGACATCACCTGATGGCTCTCCTAGCCTGAATTGACCTGCATGAATCTCCGTGATCGGAACGGAAAACCGTCATTTCGCTGACAGGCGTGCGACTGGTTCGTTTCCGCAATCAGGAACACTGCAGGACGGCGTTCCAGGACAGAAGCGAGTGATCCGCTATTGTTCGGGTCACGGGAAGCACTGCCCTGCTGAGTCAGCATTTACGGGACACTCCGCACAGGTCCATACTGCTGCTTATCTCCCAATCCGCTGCGAAAGGTTCCTGCCTGCCATGTCGCTTCACTCCAGGGCACCGTTTCTGCTGACGCTGGCCGGGCTTCTTCTTGCGGCATCGATTTCGTCTGCCCAGGAGGAAGGGGCGGAGCCGTCGGCTGCTCCCCGGGTCCGCGGATCCATCATCGAAGACAGGGCAGCCCGCAAGCTGCTCGAAGCCGGCGATGCCCGCATCGAATCCGATGAAACGACGAAGGCTGTCGAAATCTGGCAGTCGGTGATTGAGCGTTACCCCCGCAGCCGGTATCGGTTCGATGCACACATGCGGCTGGGTAATTACTTTCTGGAACGGGACCGGGCTTACGACCGGGCCCGCGTGCATTTCCAGTCTGCAGCTTCCGAAGAAAACCGCGATGAGGCCGTCAGAGCCGAAGCGACTATGCGGATGGGCATGTGCTTCTACGAGGCACGCAATTTCGGCAAGTCCTTCAGCGTCATGCGGGAGGTGATTGAAAAGTTCCCGGTCAGCCCGCAGGTGAATGGAGCTTATTATTACATCGGCCTGGGACATTTTCAGCTGGGCCATTACAGCCGGGCGATTGATGCTCTGGAGAAGGTCGGCACGACGCTGGCCGGCACAGATGAAGCCATTGAAAAAGTCGAAGCCGGAAAACGCCTGTTCGTCAAGATCGAAGACGCCGACCTCGCCGCTCTGGAACCCGGCACGCCCATTGAAGTGCAGTGTGAAACCGGCTCCGGTGATGTCGAAATCGTCAAATGCTATTCCGTTGGCCGTAACGTCCGCCTCGTCCTCGGATCAATTCCCACCGAACTGGGAGTTCCTCAGCCGAAGAACGGTACCCTGGAGGTCAAGGGCGATGATCAGGTCCGCGTGATCTACATCGACCAGCACACCGCCGACAAGACTTTCGATCGGCCGGTGGATCGTAAAGTGACTGTCGTCGGTGATGGTGTCGTGGCCATTACCGACGGGGCCTTCGGAGAAACTCTGCAGGGCGTGGTGCTCGGAAAATCCGTCAACATCCAGATCACCGACGCGGATCGCGATCAGTCCGGAGAAGCGGACACGATTGAAGCTGTGGCTGAGGTGTACCGTCGCAAGACGGATGAGGAGATTGAAGCGGAGCTGATCTCCTCTGCCGCTACGACGGAAGGCGATTCGACCTCGACCACTCCCCGTGCGACCGATGGCTCCCTGATCGACGATACAGACGACCGCCGCCAGAAGATTGACCGCCTCAAGCTGATTGATCGGGTGGCAATCACGCTGCAAGAGGTCCGCATCACCAGGCGCGCTCCCACAGAAACCGAAGAGGAGCCGACGGAAACCCCCGCCGCCGGTGCTGCGGACACTCCGATGGTCGCCGGTTCTCCAGCGGACGCCATGGAAACGGGCCCCATCCATACGGGTGTTTTCCGCGTTGTCGTCCCGCTGGTTAACAGCAGTACCCCGGATCAGGAAGACAACACCCTGCAGGCAGAAACCGGAGACTTGATTCGCGTCACCTGGCTGGACGAAAAGCATACTGGCGAAGGCGTGCGATCGGTGATTGCCGACGCCCGTTGCGTAGAGGGAAACCTGGGAGGTGTCCGCGTCACCCGCTCGGTGATTTCCGATCAGGAGCTGAGAATTCGCACCCGCCTCAAGACGGCGGAAGCCCTCACGAATATCGGGAACCGCTATAAGGAATTCGGCCTGAAGACCAATGCGTCCGCTAAATATGATCAGGCTCTCGCGGTCTGCGATGAAGTCATGCGGGACGCGCGGGTTCTCGGTGGCGGGCTGCTGGAACAGACCTACGTCCAGTTATGGAAGGTCTACTACGAGATGGACAACCTGCCGCTCGCAGCGGCCATGGCCCAGCGACTGCAGCGGGACTTTCCCAACAGTGGTTTCGTGGATGATGCCCTGCTGCAGCTGGCCGATGTCGCCAGGAAGCAGGGCGATCTGCGGCGGGCAATCGGCATATACTCTCGACTGGTGGCGATGCAGACCAGCCAGTTGCGGGGCGAAGCTCAGTTCGGCATCGCCCAGTGTTACGAACTGATGGCCGAAGCCGCCACCGATGCGGCAGCCACGCAGCTGTATGACCGCTCCTTCCAGGAGTACAAAAAGGTTTTCGACAACTTCCCCGACAGTGGGCGAGTGGGCGAAGCGGTGGCCAAGATGGCCAACTACTATTACCAGCAGAAGGACTATGCCCGGGCTGTTGATACGTTCGAGACGGTACTCGGTGAATATCCGGACGCCCGGTTCCTGGATGTGATTCTGTTTAATTACGGACGCTGCCTGTACCGCATGAACCGTCGGAATCAGGCCCGTCAGCGGTTTGACCAGCTCATCGGAGAGTTTCCGGAGAGCCCCCTCGCCGCTGATGCCAAGAAGATTTCCGATGCCTTGGCGAAAGCCGGATTCTGACTTTACACAGATTTCCACGGATCAGAGATTCAACTGACACTGTCCTTTTCAGTCGGATGACACCAGCGTGCCACGGCCCCTCCTGAACTCAACGGGATGTGCCGTGCACGACGTCCTCCGAACCACCCTCGGTGAACGATCGCTGGTTTCCTAATCAGCCACCAGGTCAGACAGGAAGTATCCAGAATGCAGACCGAATTGCTGCATCTTCGCTCGGGATTCATCGCAGCGGTCATGCTGTGCTCCACCTTCTGCAGCGTCTTCGCGGCCGAGGCCGCAGATGGTGCGGAAGAACCGAAAGCGGAGGCAACTGCCGCTGAAGGCGGAGCCGATGTCAGTGCTGATGAAATCAGTCGGCAAGTTTCGCGGCTTGAAGCCGAACTGAATGGATTCAGCGATACAGCACCTGAAGCTGCCGACATCATGGTGCAGCTGGCCGACCTGTATCACCAGCACGGCCGCCTGTTTGGTCTGATCCGCATTGGTCAGCGTTTTGCATCCAGCCACACGGCGGATCCGCGACACCGCGAAGTCATGCTCAAGCTGATTGATGGCCTGCAGGCCGCCACCCGTAATAAAGACCTGGTAATCGCCTGTCGGCAGTTCCTGACCCGCTATCCTTCAGCGGAGGAATGTGCGCAGGTGGAGCGTCGGCTGGCGGAAACCCTCGGCCAGATGAACGATCCGGTAGCAACCGCAGCCGCCTGGCAGGCCGTATGGGATCGTGGTCGCAACCAGGACGTCCGAGCCGCCGGCGTCGAAGCCATGAGGCTTTATATTTCGGTCAATAACGCAGCGGTGTATCAGAAAGGTGCCGAAGTCGCTCGCGACATGCTGGAGAAACTGCCTCCCGGTCAGTTCACTTCGATTGTTGGCATGCATGCCGTCGCACAGTGGCGGCGGGCCGGTCAGTGGGCCAAGAGCAACCAGGCCGCTCTGCTGATGCTGGAAAAGAATCTGCCCGCTGACAAATCCAGCCAGCGTGATGTCCACACCATGATGGCCGAGAACTACGCCAACCTGGGTCAGTACGCGAATTCGGTGGAAAGTTACCGCAAGGCACGTCAGCTGGAAGAAGGGCCGTCACACCACTTCCAGATGATTGTCCGAATGTATCAGGCGAATCTGCCCACGGCCGAACTTGAAGCCGAGGTCAATGCTTATCTCCAGCGGTACCCCGAACGGCCGGATCGGTTCCAGACTCAAAGCTATCTGGCGCAGGCCTATCTGAGGGCCGGCAATAACCCCCGCGCGCTGCAGCTGCTGGCGGCCCTGCTTCCTCATGATTCGATTACGAACAGCAACGCCTCGGTTTATGCACGCGTTAACGGCACCGAACCCGCCCAGCTGGCTGAAACGGAAAAGGTGCTGCGGCAGGCCATCGCCCAGAACCCCAGACCGGCCGACGTGACCTACCTGCGGTACGTGCTGGCTCTGGAACTGCTGCGCGATCGCGTTAAGGATTTCGCAAAGGCCCAGCAGGTCTGCCGCGACCAGATCACTCAGTCTCCGGATAACTCCAACTATACCTGGTACTGCGTCAGCTGGCTGCTCAGCAGTGTCGAGAGCGACAGTCAGTTCCAGTCCGATGTCGCCCTGATTCTCAAGTCGCGGCAGCAGCATGCCCACCTGACCGGCTTTCAGGATGATCTGACACAATGGGCCAGAGACGTTCGCCGGAGCAAGGACCTGCAGGCCAGAGCAGAATTCGTCACTAATGCGGTAAAAGCTGCGAACCAGAATCCCGTCGTCGCGCTGTGGGTGGACGGTGAAACCACCAATTCCCGCGACAGAGGAGGAGAGCAGGCCCGTGAAAAGCTGTTGAGTCCCCAGATATTCAACAGTATTCCGGACGACCAGGCACTCGCCGTTCTGCAGCTGCAGGCCACTTATTACTGGTCCTATGCCGGTGGAGACAAACGGGCCCGCACCGCGGGTGTATACTCCCAGTGGATCAAGCGGTTCCCCGAGGATTACGATGCGGCAAAGATTTATGTTCATTTCACATCGGACTACAGCCCGGCGGAGCTGAAGCGGGATGCACTGGTCCACCTGCTGAAATTTGAACCGCGGGAGAGCAACTCCGATCTGTGGCGTCGTGTCATGCTGAATGCCGATGCCACCGGCGAAGCGGAGCTGGTGAAACGGGCCTACGACTGGATCCTGCAGTCCGAAAAGCTGCACGGTACTCAGTCCACATACGGCTATTACATCGGCGATCTCATGCTCAAACACAAGTTTGAGACGGAAGCCGTTGAGCGGTGGCAGACGTATCTGAAGGCTGACTATACCAGCGCGGATTCGCGGGAATGTGCCTCCAGGTTACTGGCACGCATTGAGCAGCCCGCCGCCAGGCTCAGTTTCCTCAATGAACTCTATGCCCGCGACACGGACTTCCTCGGACGATACGCCGAATGGATCGCGGCGATTCATCTGGAAGCCGGAGATCTGGATTCCTTCGAGAAGATTCTGCGTGATGCCCGGTCGCGGCAGGACGAACGTCCTCTGCACTCGTGGGAACTGTATGAGTACACGGCCCAGGCCTGGGTTGATCAGTGGCGTGCGAATCAGGAAATGGAGACAGCCACAAAAATCCGTCTGTTCAGCCTGATTGAAGAGCTGGACATTTTCCGGACTTCATCGATGGCCCGGCTGGCCCGACTCGAACTGATTCCGGAAAAGGAGCTTCCGCCGCTCGAACGCATGATTGCCGTGCAGCGGGCGACTCTTGGCGTAGGAGATGGCTCCCACGACTGGGATCGCCTCATGCCCTATGTGCAGAACGCACTGACCAGCAATCGTTATATCGATGCCGCCGTACTGCTGACCGGCATGCTGGGTAATATTTCCGCTCCCGACGCCGGACGACTGAGTTCCGGCAGAGAACTGGTGGCTCAGGCCTATGCCCGTATGGGTTCCGTCGGCCTGACGATCGACGAAGACAGCCCCATTGCCCCGCTGCTGCAGGCTGCCCTGTACCTGCGACTGGGCGATGAACGACTGGCTTTCGACACCTATGTTGCCAATCGGGTTCTGTTCGATGAACACCGGGACGAAGTCCCCGTCGATCTGCTGCAGTTCGTGGCCGGCAACCTCATTGCCGCCGGGGGCGATGCCAACCACGAACAGGCTGAAGAAATTCTGCGGGGCTGGATCGTCAAGAACAGTGAAGCCAAACACATCGAGCCGGCCACGAAGGCCAGCGTGCAGTTGCTGCTGGCACGCAACTTCTTCAAGTCCCAGAGATTTGATCTGGCACGGACCGAATTCACGACAGTCATTAACCGTTACCCCGAAACCTCCGAAGCTGTTGAAGCCCAGTTCGGCATCGGCGAGACATTCATGTCTCAGAAGGTTTACGACCAGGCCGAGCGGGTTTTTGAGAAACTCGCGAGCAGCCGTGACACGGAAGTGATTGTCCGGGCCGAATTCCTGCGTGGAGTCCTCGCCCATCGACGGGGCGACCGGGACGAAGCCCGCGACATCTTCCGCAGCGTGCTGGAACGCGTGCCGAACATCGAACTGGCCAACCAGGCTCTGTTCAATCTGGCCGAAGTGTACGGTGATGAAGAACGCTACATTGATCAGCTGAATCTGCTGCGGACAGTCGGTCGTCTGGGACGCGCCAGCAAACGGCGTCATAAACCCGGCACTCCGCTCTCCATCGTCGTGCAGGACAGCGACCTGGGGATCAGCCGGGGACATAACCGGATTCCTGTGACTGTCCGTACGTCGCCAGGCGGAGATCAGGAAACGATTTATCTGACCAGCGGTGGGGCGGGCAAAGGTCTGTTCCGTGCCGATCTGGAAACCCGGCTGGGTGAAGTGACTCAGGGCGACAAGGTCCTCCAGCTTTCGGGCCGTGATTCGATTCAGTGCGACTACCCGGACGAATTCAAGAATGAGTTCCGCCACGTTGCTCTGTCCGATGTGGAGATCAGTATCGCTGCCGATGCTGAGTTTCAGATGTCGAGCAGTCGCATCCTCGATCAGGATGATGAGAGCTTCAGCGAAGAACTCGCCCGTGAATCAGATCGCGGTGAGGAAGATCAGCGAGTCTCGGTGGGCCGGCCCGTCAATCAGGTGAAACCGGGGAACCAGGTTTATCTGCGGGTGGAAGATGCTGACCGTGATCTGACCAATGAAGCGGACCGCATCATTCTGCGTCTGGATGCCAGCAGCGGCGATCAGGTTCAGGTTTCCCTGACGGAGACCGGACCGCATACCGGCGTCTTTGAGGGAACGGTCGCCACTGGCGAACTACCCGCGGGTGCCCTGGCCAGCGACACGTCCATCGAGCACAGCCCGCTGATGGCGATCGATCAGGATCCCAACAGCTACTGGATGAGTGAACCGGACGGGGCCACTCCCAAGCAGCTGACGATCGACATGAAGGATCTCCGCCGTGTCTCCCGAATCCGCCTCACCAGTCCGCAGGCAGACCAGCACGTGCCGGTTCGCGGCACGCTGATGGGAAGTAATGATGGCCGGTTCTGGTTCCGTCTGGCCAGCCATCCGATCGAGCCGCCAGCTGCTCCGGTCTCGGTGGAAACCGGGCGGATGACCGTGCGGATTTACGACGGGAACTACACCCGGTATACCAACTGGGATCAGATTGTCAGCCTCGGCCGGAACGGCAAGCCGATTGAAGAACGGGAAGTCGATGAACTCCTGTGGAAGCGGGACGCCGACAGCGACGACGCCAACGAACCGCATGCGGCAATCTGGACTGGAAAGTTCGTGCAGGAGCGGGATGGTGCCGCTCGATTCCAGGTTCAGGGTGATCGCACGGCCCTCGTCATTGACGGCCGGCTGGAGCTGGCACCGGAGGGTGGTACCCGCACCGTGGACGTGTGGCTTCCCCGAGGGCTGCATGATCTGACCGTCTTTTCGGCGACCGCTGCCGCCACGCGGCCCATGTCTGCTTTGCTGGCCCGGGCAGATCACAACTCGCCCCGGGTGCAGCTGCTCCCGTTCCAGAAATCCGACTTCGACCTGGAACAACCCGCAGCGATCGGGCTGGCCGATGAACAGCCGGTGCCCGCTGACAACGGTCGAGTCAGCGTGGCGGACCGCAGCTGGGAATTCCAGGTGGACCCGATCGAACTGCGATTTGTGCGGCTGGTGGTGCACGAGTATCTCGGCGAAGCCGTCGCCATCAGCAACGTGGAGATCAGCGGAGAACTGGCAGATGAGCTGTATATTCCCACGAAGGAAGATGTCCTGGGCCTCTCGCGAAACAGCGTGCTGGAAATCGCCGGTGGCGATACCGTCACTGGCACCTATGCCGATGAATTCACCCAGAGTGATTCCGGCACCAGTCGGCTGCTGACCTCGGAGCTGGTCGCCACCTATTTTGATGCTTCCATCGCCGCGGTCTCCTACGATTTCATTCGCCGTTCCAATGGAATTGTGGAACCGCGTCGCAAACTGCTGATGCGGGTCGATCCCGGCGAACGGATCGTGGTGGAAATCATCGATTACGACCAGGACCAGACGGACCAGCGTGACGAAATCCCGTTGCAGGTATTCGTCAATGACGGCGAGCCACTGCTGCTGACTGCAACTGAGACGGAAGAGTATTCCGGCATCTTTACGAAAGAAGTCGATACCAGCGCCACAGCCGAAGAAGGCAAGCTCCAGGTGAAAGCCGGAGACCGGATCTATTTCCGTTATATCGACTCGCAGAACACGTTCCCCGGTCATGCGGTTCCGCGGGAAGGCGTGGTGCATGTCGCCCAGCCATCGGAGGGCCGCATCCGAATTTACGAAACACGGGTGATTCCTCCGCCGGAAGGCAGCACCGCACCGCCGCAGCATATTGTCCGTAAGCCGGCGGAAGACCTGGAAACGACGGGCGTTGCCTTTGAGGCACCGTTCACCGTGGAGGTGATCGACCCGGACCGTGCCCGGGACAGCGCCAGTTCCGTGGTCGTCAAACTGCAGACGACCGATGGAGCGACCATTGATGTCCGCTGTGTCATCTCCGGTCAGTTCCAGCAGTATCGGGGCGTGGGCGATGCGCTGACCGCCCGGGCACTGCGTGAAGGACGGTTCATCGGGCAGGCCATTCTGCAGCTGGGTGGCAAGGCCAGCCCGGTCGAGGTGCCTCTGTCGGCGGACATGCCTCGAAACCTCATCGGAGGCCCGGTCTTTGAGGAAGATGAAGACGGGGGAGAGGCGGCTATTGATCGGCTGCTGGTTACCCGGGTGCTGAACCTCACCGGCAGCGATCTGATCAATGTCACCTATGCTGATGAATCACGTCCGGGCAGCTCCCCGGCCAGCCTGAAAGCCACCGGCCGACTAATCTCCAATGGCCAGCTTCTGTGTGTCGATCGAGATTATGAAAAGCCCGTCACACAGCTGCATGTTGGTGAGAAGCTGTTCCTGATGGTCATCGACGCTGACCAGGATACGTCCGGACAGCGGGATCGTACGCGGGTGGAGATTACCAGCGACCGCGGCGAGAAGGAGACTGTCGAACTGGAAGAAACGCTGGCTCACAGCGGGGTGTTCACCGGATCGCTGACACTGCGACCGAAGGAAGCCCCGGTGGCCGGCAATCTGGATGCGGAAGACCCGGTGCTGGAAACCTATTTTGGTGACCTGATCGAGATTCGCTATATCGATTCGGCTGCCAGTACGGAGTCAGGTAAGCTCGAGCTGTCTCAGAAGATTCCGGTTGTGATCGGAACGGATGGGCTGGTTGCCGCTTTCAGCAAGACGTTCAACGACGAACATCTGGCTGTGGAAACCAAGTTCCATATTGCGGAGAGCTACTTCGAACTGTTCAAGAGCCACCGCAAGCTCGCCCGCAGTGCCGAAGAGCGCACCGATCTGGAAGCCGGCAGACGCGTCCTGCGGGAAGTGATTGAGGATTATCCTGATCCGAAATACGTCCCGCGGATCGCCTACCTGCTGGGTCAGTTCTCGCAGGAACTGGGACAGTGGCGTGAGGCCATTGAGTCCTACGATATGATTGTGCGTCAGCACCCGGATCATTCACTTGCCCCGGATGCCCAGTACAAGCTGGCTCAATGCCAGGAGGAAGCAGGCAAGTTCGATCAGGCTCTGGAGGAATATGTGACGCTGGCCGCGACTTACCCCCGCAGCCCGCTGATTGCGAATGTCATGATTCGCATCTGCGACCATTTCTACAAGAGCGAACGGTTCGATGTCGCCGCCCAGGTTGGTGGCAAGTTCCTGGAGCGGTTCGATACGCACCAGTATGCGTCCCGCATGGCCTTCCGCGTTGGCCAGTGCTACTTCAAAGGCAAGAAGTTCAACGAAGCAGGCCAGGCGTTCGATCTGTTTGCTCAGGAATTTCCCGAAGATACCCTGTGTGCCGACGCACTGTTCTGGTCCGGCGAGAGCTACCGGATGTCGCGTAACAATCGGGAAGCCTTCCGGCGGTACAACAACTGCCGCTGGAAATTCCCCGAGAGCGACGCGGCCAAGTATGCCCGTGGTCGTCTGGCACTGCCTGAAATGCTGCAGCAGTTTGAAGCTGAAGCCAACAGTGTGGATGACAACAACTGACGGCAGGAAACTGCCATACAACCGTCTGCCCGGCATGACTTCGCTGTCTGTCGAATCACTGATCCGCTGACCGTTGCGAGACATGTGACTTATGTCGTATCTGCTGGCCATCGTTTTTCTGTTCGCCCAGGCTGATCCGCTCGGTGAAGGTCCCGCTCCCCCAGGAACCGGAGCGGCTCCGGCAGCTGTGCCGGGTGAAGTTCCCGCCGATGGAACCGCTCAGCCTGCAGGTGCGGAACCCGCAGCCGATGGCGCAGCAAACGCGGCTGACGCTGAGAAGTCGGAAACCGCTAGTGATGCTGAGCAGGCAGAAGAAGACGCCGCAGCTGATGAAGCAGACGACGCGGCCCTGGCGTGGAAACGCCTTGATGAAATTCTGAGCTCCGGGGCCATTGGTCTGCTGCGGGAGGGCGGCTGGTTCATGTGGCCCATTCTGCTGATGGGCGTTCTGGCAGCCGGCGTGATTATCGAACGTTATCGCAGCCTGAAAATGCTGACGACCGATTCCACGGAAGTCAGAACCCAGGTTCAGACGCTGCTGCAGGAAGACCGAATCGAAGAAGCGCTGGATTACTGCGACCGGGAACAGGGCCCGGTTCCGGCCATTCTCTC
Organism: Planctomycetaceae bacterium; assembly: GCA_020426545.1. Lineage (GTDB taxonomy): Bacteria > Planctomycetota > Planctomycetia > Planctomycetales > Planctomycetaceae > JAGQPV01. The sequence goes on along the minus strand of JAGQPV010000004.1, from coordinate 13,468 downwards.
CACCGGCGTGCGGCGTTTCCTCATTCTCCGGCGTCTGAATTACGACTCCGGCCGAATCGAGGAGCAGGTCGTCAAGTCGATGGACGACTACAGCGTGCACATTGTCGCTGCCCTGGAAAAGCACCTGCCAATCCTCGCCACCATATCCAGTGCTGCTCCCATGCTGGGGTTCCTCGGAACTGTCTCCGGTATGATCACGTCCTTCAAGGATATCGTGGCACAGATGGGGGAAACGAACATCGTGGAGTCCGCAGCGGCCGGTATCAGTGAAGCCCTGCTGACGACCTGCTTCGGTCTGATTGTGGGTATCCCGGCCTTCGTGGCATTCAACTACTTCAGCAGCGTGATTAACCGGTTTGTGCTGGAGGTTGAAGAGTCAGCTACGGAACTGATTGAATCCGTCACTCTGCAGCTTGCCCTGTCGGACCAGAGTTCGACTTCCCGCAACGGAGAATCAGCGGCCTCACGAGCAACTGCTGCGGCGGAACAGCCCGTGAGTACTCAGGCCTAGTGCTTTCGGAATCAGCCAGGTGGACATGTTGCCCGGTCCGGGGCTGCTCAATGCCGGCACAGCAGGTCTGACAGGATCCCGCGACGGTACATACATTCCCGACAAACACGCCGACAGCCACATCCGCTGACAAAGTGAGACGCGGCTGTCGAACATCAGCAACTCAACGTGAACGGCCATGCGAAAAAGAAAACGGACCGCTCTGCTCGTGGAACCGCCATCGAGCGCGACCGGAGACATTGCGTTTAATCTGATCGTCTTTTTCCTCGTCTGCGCATCGGTTCAGCCCGACAGTGGTGTCAAGCAGTCGATCCCCAGCAGCGAAACGGTCGAGAAAGAATCCGAGGAAGCGAAGAATATTGAAGTTTCACTGACCAGAAACACGGTCGCCATCAATGGCATTCCCGTGGCCCAGAAGGACTTTGTCTTGCAGCTGCAGCGAAAGCTGGAGGGTAAAACGAATCCGGAAGACCGGGTGGTGGTCGTGAAGAGCAAGCCCGACACGCCGTATTTTCACTGGATTGCGGTGACCAGCGCCATTGAACAGGCCGGGGGTGTCGTGACGCTGCAGATGGAAGAAGAGCGAACAATTCAGGTTCCGAACTGACCACAACTCCCGAACGCCGGGCGAATTTTCAGTGAGTTGCACGAAGAAGAGCTTCTCCCTCGCCCCACTGGCAAGGCAAGTGACCAGTCTGTTACCGACTAAACCAGCTGCTGGTGAATTTTCCTGAGGCAGATACCGCGTTCAGCTGATTTCACCGCAAGGTAATTGTTGACCCATGAAGATGTCCCGCCGATCATCGCGAGCTGACGTGCCGAGCATGGCGATGGGTGATATCGCTTTTAACCTGCTGATTTTCTTTGTCATTCTCGCCCGGGCAGAGGATGACAGTCACCTGCAGTGGGTTCCTGCAGAAGCAGCCGAACTGCAGAGTGCGGGTCATGCACAGGTCAGCGTGCTGGTGGATACAGATAACAAGCTGTACCTCAACGGTCAGGAGGTCGGCATTTCCCAGCTCTCGGGATCGATAGAAGAGAAGCTGGGAGACGCACCGTCCGGCGAGCGGGTGGTGCTGGTTAAAGTGCACAGGGACACGACTGCGGTTCGGTTCGAGCCAATTATCGAAGCTGTCAGTCAGGCGGGCGGCGATCTGGTCCATATTGTGGAAGAGAAACGTCCCTGACAGACAGCTGAGAGAACCTCTGGCTGGACCGAAGACTGAAATTCCAGTTCTGCTGGCTGCGGCCGACGGGATTTCCGCAGGGGCGTGACAAATTGAAAGTTGTGCCCATCAGGGCATCGGAGAACAGCACATGAGCCGACAGAACCATACCACTGCCGAGGTGACAACCGGTGGTCCGACAGCTGAGCTGCAGCGGTTAAAGGCCAGCGGTGGTGAGTCTCTGGCGGAACTTCGAGAGTTCACCGGTCAGATGCGTGGCCGCAGCCCGCAGGAAGTCCTCGGGATTGTGTCGGGCAGCAGCCTGGTTCGCAGTACCGTGATGGCGTCTGTCGGACTGGCGGTCGCTCTGATCGTGCTGACGGTTGTCCCGTGGATGCTGCAGACGCCTGAGTCTTCGACGGCTCAGGCAGCTGCCGGCACAGCGGACACCAGTTCGCAGCCCCCCGCCACCGAAGAGAAAACGGCGACTGAAACCGCGGCTGCCACGGAGCAGACCGCCGACAGTCAGCCCGCGGACGATAATCCCCTGGCCAGCCAGGCGCAGGCGGAGAAGGCCGTGGACGCGATGGGCATTGGCGAAGTCCGCGAGGCCAAATCGGGGGATAACCCCCTGGACGACAAGCGGATCGATTCCCTGCTGGATATCGACTGACATCAGGCCGTGTCCTGGTACAGCTCCTGGCATGTCAGCCTGGCGGCCGCGGAATGACTGATGAGAACAGGCAGTCCTGTATGAAACCAACGGAATCTCACTGGCTTCGGACTGTCCCCCGTGCCGCGGGCATCGCGACGCTGGCTTACGTGGTCGTGTGGCTGGGCATCGTTGCCGACTGGATGTGGTTCGGGCAGCTGCCGCCTGCGGTGACTGCTGTCGTAGCGGCCCTGTCCATCCCGATTGGCATCGGCTGGATTCGCTGGGCTTTACAGCCGGAACGCAGGAGCGATCTGCTGCTGAGTCTGACTGGCAGCCTGATTTATCCGTTCTGGTGGCATGCTCTGCTGATGACCACCGTGCTGCTGGAACAGAAATGGGAGTTCTGGAGCACCGTGCGGGCCCGCACCGCTCAGCTGGGCACCGCCGCACTGTTTGTCATCGGGCTGGCGTGGATGGTGTGGCTGCTGGAACGCGGCTCGACCTGGTACGCCAACCGGCACGGTCGCATGGATGACAGCGACGCGGACCTGCCGCCCGAGTCCGGCGAGACTCCTCAGGAACTGCGTGCCGGCCGACTGCCGGAGCCGATCGAACCCCATCCGGCCTGGCACCCCCTGAACCTGCAGGCGTGGTATTTCAATTTCAGCCTGATGGACTGGCTGCTCTTCACCGCTGTCGTGGTGCTGCTGACAGCGGCCGCGTTTCTGTCACCCTCCCGGCTGGCACTGGTTCCGCTGGCGGTGGGAGCAGTGCTGCTGCTTCCCGCGGCGGTTCGCGTCGTGCGTCTGCTTTGCCGTCCGGAAGTACGGCAGGAGGGCCGCCCCAGAAGGAAGCTGAATCAGTCGCTTTCCGGGCTGATGGGATACTCGCTGTCGTTCATGCTGGCGTACATCGTCATGACGCAGGTGGGCGGCTGCAGTGAGGTCTTCGAACTACCGGCTGGCGGCGGCGAGCAGAAGCAGATCGCCCAGAAGGTCAAGATCCAGAAGGTCATTCGCCGCAAATTTGTGATTAACCCGTTCAGTGCCATTCGATTTAAAATCCCGCCGATCGACGAAGTCAAACTGCAGCTGACCGAGATCACCGAGCACGCCTATACGGTGGGCTACGGGCAGGGCACAGGAGCCGGTTATGCGGGAGGGACCAAAGCGGGTAAGGTGCGGTTCATTCGGCTGGAGTATGCCGGAGGCGACTGGGATCAGGATTTCGGCGTGGGTGCTGACCTGAACATGCTGGTGGAATACGGGATTCGCACCAACCAGTCGGTCGCCGAGCGGACGGAGTCCCGTCGGATTACCGACCTGCGAAACTTTGATATTGGCAAAGCTCCGGCATTCGTCTTCATGACCGGCCAGAAGAATATTGTCCTCTCCAGCCGCGAAGTCAAAATCCTGCAGGAATATCTGCTGGAGAAGCACGGAATGATCTTCTGTGACAATGGGGGCAGCCGCCAGTTTCACAATCAGTTTATTGCCATGATGAACCGGGTGCTGCCCACCGTGCGCCCCGTGGCCATTCCGCTGGACGATGTGATCCATCGGATCCCGTTCCCCATTCCGTTTCTGCCGTTTGTGGCTCCCCATGGAGGGCACGAGGCACTGGGCTGGAAAGTGGATGGCCGGTGGGTGGTGTATTATCACCCGGGAGATATTAACGATGCCTGGACCGACGATCATTCCGGCGTGAAGCCGGAGATCTGGGAAGCCTGCTACCGACTGGGTGCCAATGTCATGCAGTATGCCAATGCGGAATACAGCAAATGGCTGCAGGCCAGACAGCAGAAGGATTAACTGCCATGTACCGAACAGAACGAATCTGGCCCGTACTGCTGGTTCTACTGGCTGCAGCTGCAGCCCCTGGCCTGGCTCAGGCGGAGCGACTGGACGAACTCCCGCTGGACCGCTGGAAGAATCTCCGCGAAGTCGAGCGGTACCAGCTGAATATCGCTGAGAAGTACTATTGGAAAGACAAGAACTACAAGGTGGCGGCCGCGGAATATGAGAAGTTTCTCACGCTCTACGAACGGAGCGACGGGGCTCCTTACGCGCAGTTGAAGTGGAGCCAGTGTCTGGTTCAGCTGCGGCAGCTGAACACCGCAATTAAGGATGGTTTTCAGTCCGTCGTGGACTACTGGCCGGAATCTCCCGAAGCGGTGGTGGCGTCCTACTTCATCGGCAATACCTATAAGGAAATGGGAGAACTGTCCAGTGCCCGCCGGGCTTTCCGCAAGGTGCTGGAGGACTATTCAGAGCATCCCGTGGCCGTGTACGCCCTGAATGACCTGGTGGATATTGCCTGGATTGAGAACGACGAGGACGCGCGGGTCCGCTACTGGAAGGTGCTGACCTTTGATACCAAGCGGACCAAAGAAACCGAGCCTTCCTGCCTGACCCGCGCGAGGCAGCTGGCGGCTTATTATTTCAACCGGGCCGCCGTCGCTGAGGGGCTCAAGGCCCTGGAGGTTACCTGCAAAGAGGAAGAGCTGCCGCGGGTTCTCGTCAGCTTTCAGTATCCTTGGCAGTACGATAAGGACCGCTGGCACACCAGGACCGGGGCTCAGTATTCCGTCAGTATGCTGACGACGGATGAGAAGACCCGGGCACAGGGCCAGAAACTGGCGGATCTGCTGGTCGCCTGGCTGAGAGAACAGATTCCTGCGGACACTTCAACCGAGGAACTGGAGCAGGCCGTCCGCCAGCGATGGTACGACATCGCCATGCTTCGTTCGTATGCATTGCAGGACGAAGAAGTCCTGAAGACCTACCAGCAGGTGGAGAAGCAGTTCGGCACCGATGACGAGTTGCTCGGCAAAATGGCGGAGTGGATGAAGTCCCGTGGAAAATACGATGAGGCACGGGTCGTTTATCGGCGGTTTGCAGATCCGGTTCAGGGTCAGGCGAATATCGGTTACAGCTACCGGCAGCAGGGCAATTATGCACAGGCGGTGGTGGAGTATCGCAAGGCAGCGGCACTTGATAACGAGAATCCGGCGAAGTGGCTGACGGAAGTCGCCAACAACTGGCGGTATGCCAACAAGTGGAACGAGGCAATTGCCACCTACATGGAACTGATGCAGGTCGATCTAGAACGCGTCGATCAGTGGCGATATGAATCGGCCGTATGTCATCAGGCAGCCGGCCGATACAAGGAAGCGATTGGTGTCTACAGGCAGTGTGAGAATTTCCCTTCGAACTATCAGAAGATGGCGGAGTGTTACCGGGCACTGAAGCAGCCATCGCAGGCCGTGGTGCTGTATCGACAGATCGCGGGTGGATCGGAAGCGCATGCTCCGTGGGCTATGATTCAGATTGGCTATACCTGGCGGGATGCCGGCCAGCGGGAAGATGCCATCAATGCCCTGCAGGCTGTGTGCCGCAAGTTCCCCAAACACCAGTATGGCAGCGAGGCCCATGCCGTCCTGCAGCGAGACTTCAAGATTACCGTCACGCTGGGCGGTGGTACGGACGAGTAGGACGGCATATTCTGCAGAATGCGCAGCACAGAGGACCGGGAGGCCGGGGCTGGAATCCGTCGATGCGGGTTTCCGCCTGGCCTCCTGCCCCGCACCCCATCAACCAGCAGCTGAGGCCCGGAGCGTTTCCTCATGCGACAGATCGTGGGCACCGAGTTTTCTGATCGCAGAAGTTCTCCCCGGCCGAACTGCAGTCGGCTGAGCAACAGCAGCCCCTGGAAGGTTAGTGCCAGCCAGCTGGTCTGCGTGGTGATGGCGGTGCTGTTCTGCACCTGTCAGACCGGCAGGGGGCTGGCCGCAGAGCGGCCACAGCCGGTTGCTGCTCCGCAGCCATGGGTGAGCACCGTTCTGGCGGATCAGCCTGCGCTGTGGCTTCGCTTTTCGGAGGATGGGCCCTCTCCTCTGCCAGCCGAGGCTCGAAAGCTGGACATCAGCCCGTTTCAGGTACAGTTCCGACAGGACGGACCGCAGCCAGATCGGTTTGCTCTGCTGCCTGCTGACAATCGGGCGGGCGGCTTTCATGGACGGGGAGCGCGGCTGATCATTCAGGATCCCGGAACGGAGAGTCTGTTCGACTTCGCCAGCGGCGACGAACTGACCATTGAAGCCTGGGTGAATCCGCAGGAACTGGGGGCCGGGCGGCAGGTGTATCTGGTCGGCAAAGGACGAACAGCCACCTCCGGTGCTGAGTCGCTCAACCAGAACTGGGCTCTGCGGCTGCGGGAAACAAATGGCGCTGCCGGTCTGAGCTTCCTGTTTCGCAGTGCGGCCAGCGGGAAAAAGCCGGGCAACTGGCACCGGTGGACGACCAGCAGCGGATTTCCTGTGCCCGGTGGCTGGCATCATGTTGCCATCAGCTACCAGTTCGGCCAGCCCGACAGTATTCGCGGATATATTGACGGGCAGCTGGTCACCGGCCGGTGGGATATGGGCGGCGCCACCACTGCTGCGCCGGTGGTCGACAATTCCCCGGTGTGGGTGGGTTCGTCGATGGGCGGAAACCCCGGCAGTTCGTTCCATGGTTTGCTTGATGAGCTGGCCATTTACCGTCGGATGCTGTCGGCGGAACGCATCGGCTCCCGTTATGTGCGGCACATTTCACCTCGACAGGTACCGTCGCTGGAGGAGTTGCCGCTGCAGGCAGCCCGGGTGGACTGGTATGAGAAGGCTGCGGCAGGACTGGCCGCCCGGCCGGACGAACTGGTGGGGCGACTGACCAGCTATCAGGCACCGGCGCTCGCTTTTGCTGGCGTCCCGCGGCGGTATGGCGCGGATGGCCTCGTGCAGGATCATCGACCACCGCTGCTGATGCGGGCGGCGACCCGGTTTGAAGTGCCAGTCACAGGTGAGTATCGATTTCTGCTACGGTCCTTCAATGCGGCCCGGCTGCGGATTGACGGCCGGATAGTGGCCACCACCGATGCGATTCGGGCGGGTGGTGGCGGGCACGAGGATGTACCGGAAGCCGATGACAAGTTGCTCGATCTGAACGATGTGTGTCCTCCGTTGCCCGGACACCAGCACCGGATCGCCCGTGTGACGCTTGAGGCCGGGCCGCATGTCGCCGAACTGGATGCCATTGCCGGAGGAGCGAAGATTCGGGCGGAAACCGGCGAACTGCTGGTGGCCATCTCCCGTGCACAGCAGCCCTGGCGACTGCTGGCTCCGGTGGAAGAACAGGCCACTTTGATTGATGAAGCTGGCTGGCTGGCGACGCGGGAGAGAATTCTGCAGCAACTGACGGAACTGAATGCCGGCAATCGGCAGCTGGCCGGTGGCGCCGCAGCCGCTTACTGGCAGCGACGGCATGATTGGGCCAGAAACATCGTGGAATCTCTACGACCGAAGACTGCGGCCAGTGTGCCGGAAGAGGGGCAGGGGAACCCCATTGATCGTTTCCTGAGGAACGACATTCTGAACGGGACCGTTGCCGCCCATTCGGTGAATGACGACCTGGCCTTCCTGCGGCGGGTATCGCTGGATGTTCGCGGGATCGTGCCCACGCTGGCTGAAATCCGCAGGTTTCAGCAGGACGGACGGCAGAACCGGCGGGAAGCGTTCATTGAGCTGATGCTGAGCAGCCAGCGGCGGGCCGATCACTGGACTTCGTTCTGGCAGGATCTGCTGGCCGAGAACCCCGGAATTCTGAAACCCAAACTCAACAATTCCGGGCCGTTCCGCTGGTGGATTCATGAAGCACTGCTCGACAATCGCCCGCTGGACCGGTTCATCACTGAACTGGTGCTGATGCAGGGCAGCCTGTACGAAGGCGGGCCGGCGGGTTTTGCTCTGGCCAGCCAGAACGATGCTCCGCTGGCGGCCAAAGGGCATACACTGGCCACGGCTTTCCTCGCAGTCGACCTGACGTGTGCCCGCTGCCACGATGCTCCCTTCCATCCCTGGAAGCAGAAGCAGCTGTTTTCTTTGGCGGCGATGCTGAAGCGGCAGGCACAGGAAGTACCCGCAACCAGTACGGTACCCGGAGTGTTCGCCGCTCAGAACGGGCCTGATGCTGGTGAGGAAACGGAATCACTGGTGCGGGTGACACTGGCCCCTGGCGCCTCCGTGGAGCCGGAATGGCCGTTCCCCGGTCTGCTGGATCCCGCTGTGATGGATGACCTGCCGGAGTGGGTCCTGCGGAATCCTGCTGATACGCGCGAGCGGCTGGCAGTCCTGCTGACCCATCCCCGGAATCTGCGCACTGCGGAAGTGCTGGTCAACCGGTTGTGGCAGCGGTATTTCGGAAAGGGGCTGGTCTCCGATGCCAGTGACTGGCACGAAGCAGAGGTTTCCCGGCCGGACCTGCTCCGCTGGCTGGCGGTGGAGTTCGCCTCAAGTGGCTACGACCAGCAGCAAATCTCCCGCCTGATCCTGAATTCCAGAACCTGGCAGCAGGCTCACGACCAGACGACGGAACCGGTTTCGACCTCGCTCCCACAGGAACCTGCGGCGAGCGGGGGAGCGGGTTCAGTTGCTGAGAGAGCCACAACGGCCGCCCCGGTTGCAGAAGACCTGGCTGCCGGCAGAGTGATCCTGCGGGCACGGCGTCGGATGTCGGCGGAGCAGCTGCTGGATTCGCTGTTCGTGGTCGCCGGCAAATCATTCGACAGTGAGGAGCTGAACCTCGATCCGGAGGGACGGCGGCCGATCACGACGTTCCTGAATCTGGGAACTCCCACGCGGTCCTGGCAGCTGACCTCACTTTCCAACGAGCGGGACCGGCCGGCGCTGGCCATGCCACGGGCCCAGAGTCTGCTGGACGTTCTGGCGGCATTCGGCTGGAGAGAGACAAGGCAGAACCCGCTGGGCGTGCGGGAGGAAACGCCGACGGTGCTGCAGCCGCTGATGCTGGCCAATGGCACGGTGGCTCAGCGGATTGTTGTTCTGTCGGATGACAGCACCCTGACGGCCCTGTGCCTGAACGCTGCCACAGTGGAGGAACTGACGGAAAATCTGCTGCTGACCATCCTCGGCAGGATGCCCTCAGCCAGTGAGCTGGAAATGGTGGAGAGTCTGCTCGGCCCTGACTTTGAAACCAGAAAAGTCGCCGGAGCGCCACTGGTTCCGGTTCCCCGCCGCTACCGTCAGTCGGTTTCGTGGTCGAATCATCTCAGCCCGGAAGCCACCACTCTGAAACTGGAACTGGAAGAAATGGTCCGCCGGGGAGACCCGCCCACCAGACGGCTGGAAGCCGACTGGAGGCAGCGGGCGGAAGATCTGATCTGGGCTCTGCTGAATTCTCCCGAATTCCTGTTCATTCCCTGAGCAGCTGATTGTTCCCCCCAATGTTCCCGGAAGTCGTGTCGTCGACTGCTGCCGGGAACGGTGTTGCTGGAGACTCAGGGAGCCTGCTGTTGCTGCGGGGCCGCGTTCCGTACCCGAACACGGATTCTGGCTCCGGCAGGCCTGACCTGCACCCGAATGTTGGCAGGTCGAGCGGGCTGCAGGCGTCCGGCCGGAATGACCTGAGGGGCAGGAATGAGTTGACGCGTCTGTACCCGGAAACCGAATGTCGCCGCGCCGAACAGATTCGCCGGCAGGCCGAAGACTCCGGGAATCGGCAGACCGGCTTCGCTTTCGATCGACAGGCCAGTTTCGGTACGGCGGGTGATGCTCGACCCCGGCGAAACATAGGGCAGCAGGGCGCGGGAAGAGGGAAGCGAAAAGGCATCGAGTTCGATGCGGTTCCCCTGCATCTCCGAGGTGAGAACCTGAGCGAGGAACGGAGCCGACGAATAGAACAGCTCCGTCAGAGCCGGGGTGTCAAACCAGCTGAACTGCAGAACCTCGCCGGGCCGCCGCGCGGCGATTTCACTGAAGCGGGCCGCGAATGTCGGGGACTTCTGCTGAGTCTGATCGGCCAGAAATCGCAGTTCGGCCTTCAGAGGCTGCGGGTGCATGGCGGCGAGCAGATGGTTTTCCGTCAGGCAGAAGGACAGGGCAAAGGGAACATCATCATCGCCCACGGGAATGATGCAGTAGACCTCGTGGTCGAGAAACTTCTTCTGCTTCAACGTCACCCCGTGCACGCGATAGCGGGACTGTACGATTCCCGGCAATACCTTCTCCAGAATACTCATCGCCTGGCTGAAGACCTTCTGCGACAGTTCCTGATCGCGGACTTCGAGACTGGCGATGGCTCCCGCAAACAGCGGTCCTCCGTTCGACGGGGCGTTGTGCAGGGTCCACACTTCTCCGAACGCTTTGAGCAACTGGTCTTCCAGCTCGATCCCTGTCTCCTGCTCCAGCGAGCTGAGCAGCATTTCGAAATTCTTCAGCGACTCCTGATCAACCTGACCGATCATCTTCCGGGTGGCCCCGAGAATTTCCTTCAGGTTCAGGCTGAATGCAGTCACGACGTCAGCATCAGCGGGTATGTGGGACAAATCTGCGGCGGTGATGCCGCGGCCGCCTGTCAGCGAGAGAATTCCCTTGCGGCTGCCACTGGTGGCCATGTGGGAACGCGTGCAGATGACGCCGTCCTTCACGCCGGTGACTGAAATGAGGGAATCGATTTCATCGAAACCCAGTGTCACGGCCGCCGCACCCGCCAGTGCTCCCGGCGGGCCCAATGTGGCGGGAAGGCGGGTCAGCAGAGTTCGCACATCGAACCAGGATACACCACCCGTGCGTTCCAGGGCTGTGTGTTTCATGGCCTGCACGAACCGCTGCTGTGTGCCCAGCTGGCCGGTGCCGTCTCCCGTCAGGCCCTGAACAACCCGGTCCACAGTGCCTGCACCAATGCCAAGAATGAAGAACTGCTCGTGCCGGTGCAGCGAGACGGGCGGCAGCTGCGGGGGAAGCGGCAACGCGGTGTGGTCCAGCGGACCGCCTGGAACCCTGGGTTTGTCTTCCTGCTGTTCCACCGGAGGCAACAGAGTAAGCAGTTCGGTCAGCTGCGCGGCGATGGCGTCGGCCTGCTTGCCGCCGTCGATCACCAGTGCTCCGGAAAGCGCGGCCCGCACCGCCTGAGGGAGCGGGACAAACTCTTCTGCCGCGGCCTCTTCGTTCAGACTGAGGTACAGACAGCCGGGCTGCATCAGCAATGTTTCAATCAGCGGGGGCAGATTCCGGCCGAGCAGCTGTTCTGCGGCAATGCCGTCAGAGGTTTCCTGCTCGACCGCTGCCAGAATCACCTTGCGGATGTCGGCCAGCAGAGCCCGGACCTCCGGGTCGGCCGCGAATCCGTCGATTCCGGGAGCACCGGGAGTTCCCGTGCTGCGGCTCGCCCATTCAGTATACAGCATGGCATCGGCCGGCGCGGCCTGTACCAGCCTGACTGAGCGTTCGCCGGGAGGCAGGCCGAGATAACCGCCACCGCCAATGCCAAGTACCAGCGTCAGCATGACGGGGGCAATTCCGAGAGCAAGTCCTGCATACATCCTGTTCGTCTTTCTGAATTCGATGCCGGTGCCTGATCACGGCTTGATTTGGAACGTGTCTGACCTCAAAAAGGCCTCAGGGCGGACAGGTTTCCCGACTGGGGATTGATCCTAAGGGACACACTCCGCAAATACCATATTCATTCACCGAGGGACCGGAACCACTGTCATTGCGGTTTCTTCTGACTACTGTGCCCCGGGTGCGAACAATTTCCAAATGGATTCTGCCCGGGAGAAAAGTCCCTCTCTTCCCTGATGCAGCAGTGGACGAAAGCACGTTATTGCGGCAGGCCCGGGTGCCGGTCAGAATGGAGGAATCAGGCAGCCTGTAGCAGTTGTTCCAGCGGAGCAGCTCTCCCGACGGATGCCATCCGTCTTGAGATATGACCCGGGGACTTGAAGCTGTGCTGCGGGTGACTGATCCCGAGTCTGATATTTACTGACAAGACCTGCAGCCAGGCCGATGACAGGAAACTGACAATGTGCCGATCTCAACTGCGACAGAAGACAACAACCACGATACGGATATCGCAACTGTTCGGGCAGACTCTCGCGGTGCTGGTCATGGGCGGTGCCGTGCTGTCTGCCGCGGCCGGGCTGGCGGCGGAGGACGACGCGTCGGATTCCTCCCGAAATGCGAACGGCCCGTTGCTGCGTGCTCCGACACCGGCTGACGCGGACAGTTCCGCCGGTACGGAGATACCGCAGAGAAAGAACATTGAACCCCAGCCTGCCGGACCGGGAGAGACGGAACTGGGCGAAGGCACCAGCACTCCGCCCGCGGCCCTCGAATCGGGAATTCCTCCGGCTCCTGCCCCGGCGCGAGGCAATCCGCCTGAGGGAACTCCGCCGGCACCGGCTCTGGAAATCCCTGCTGGAGAACCTGTACCACGGGAATCGGTTAATTCGGTACTGCAGCGGGTGCAGCTGGATTTTGATCGCGGGAACTGGAATGCGGTCATTCGGGATACCAGCAGTGTGCTGGCCGGCAATCCCGGTCAGGAGCAGGCCCGGCAGATGCGGGGCAGGGCGTACGCGGCGACTGGCCGGTTTGAGGAAGCACTGGCAGACGTGAACCCGGTGCCCACGGTAACGACCAGGCCGGAAACAAACATCATGTCTGGTCGGGAAGTGCTCGCGACTCTCGAACGGGGGACGCCGCTGGAAATCACGGAAGTGCGGGGCGACTGGCTGCTGGTGAGCAGGACCGGCATTCGACCGAGAACACCCGGCTGGGTTCATCGCGAGCAGCTGGCACCCCGGGAAATCCTCACGGCCCCGGAACTGGCCGGCCGGATTCCGCCGGAACCCATGCCTCTGCTGGAACCGGTGCCGGAACCATCCCGAGGGGGCCTGCAGCTCGACGTGGAAGTGCCTGGTGCCGCGACCATCTGGCGCGGTCGCCATCCCAGCCGGAGCTTCTTTGAACTCCACTTGGATATTGGTGGTCGGTCACCCCGGCATCACTCGCATCATCCTTATCGCAGCAGCCGCGGTCGGGATCGCGACGACTGGCGGCGATATGTGCCCCCGCAGTTCCGTCAGTTCCTGCCCCGCTGAGCGCTGATTGAACCGCATGCAGGGCGAATTACACCACCCGGATAATCTTCAGGTTGCTGCAGCCGCGGCGCTGTTAGCGGTGAATGGTGCTGTTTCATTGCTGCTGCGGCTTGGTCTCGGGCGACGTCTGCTGGTGGCAGGTCTTCGCACGACAGTGCAGCTGGCTCTGATCGGCCTGGTGCTGCGGCACGCCTTCGCCTC
>JAGQPV010000049.1 GCA_020426545.1 Planctomycetaceae bacterium | reverse complement strand
CCTCCCTGCAGATCAGCTGGGAGGACGGTGGGCTGCAGCCCGGGCGGATTGATCTGTTCCCCAATCAGCAGCTTCCGCTGCAGTTGTCTGTCGAAGCTGTTCGCCCGATTGCCGGTTCCCTGAAGGCTGTGCTGCTCAGCGGGAGTTCCGTGGCGGAGCTGCCTCTGCCACCCGTGGAAAAAGCCGGCAACTACCCGATTGTGCTTCCGGAAGGGTTTTCGCTGCCGTTTGGCAGCGATCAGTTGAGCGTGCAGCTGTTCGACGGGGTGGAACTGCTCGACGAGCAGCAGCTGCAGGTGGCGGTTCTGGATCTGGATCAGTGCCTGCAGCGCGACGTGGCATTTGACCCGCGGCTGCAGAAGGTTTCTGTTACGGTCACGCGGCTGCAGTCGGGAGATGTCCCGCTGCCATTGCCCCTGCAGCTGGAACTGTGGAGTGGAAACATCAGTCAGGCGGCGCAGGTACAGGGCATGGTGGCCCGGGTGCTGCCGCCGAATCTGCGGTCGATCACGCTGGAAGGGCAGATTCCGCCCGGCATGCCGCAGCCCGTGGTGGCGGCCGTCAGTGCGGGCGATGTCCCGCGACTGTTTCGCTACCGGGTGGGTACGCAGGATCTGACCGGCACCCCCGAGCAGAAGATTCGGCTGGAAATTCTCAGTCCGGATGGTTCGCTGAAACGGCTGTATCAGCCCGGCCGGACATTGCTGCCACTGGAAATTCAGGCCGACGGAGCGGGAGAAATCACCCTCGCCCTAGGCCTCGATTCCAATGGAAACGGGCAGCTGGACGACTGGGAGCGGCAGCTGGAAGACCGCTTCTGGCGGGGCAGAGAAACCCGGGTACACCTCACTCTGGCCGGTAAGCCTCCGCGTCCGGTCGTGCGTTCTGAAGTGGGCTACCTCCGGCGGGACATGGAAATCACTGGTCTGTCCGGGTACGGGCGGTTGCTGGCACGTGCCCGGTCGGGCCGGCAGACGGTGACGGCTTCGGCGGAAATGCATGTTCTGCGGGCGGCGCCTGTCGTGCAGATTCTGTCTCCCGCCGCCCGGCAGACTGTTCCCGCGGGCGAACCACTGCGGGTCTCTCTGCGGGGAGACCCCGATGCCTGGCGGGCGATCGACCGGGTGGAATTCGGGTTCGATCTCGACGGCGATGGCCAGCTGGGCAAGAAGGAAATCGTACTGCCGGTGGGAGCCACGAAGGAAACGGTGCTGCGTTTCCCCGACGGGCCGAAGCAGACGGTGCATCTGCCGACAGAGGCACTCACCGGTGGCCCGGTGCAGCTGCTGGTACAGGCCTTTACGGTCATTCCGCCGCCACCCGGCAGCAAACCGGATGACCCGCAGGCGAAGGTTGTCCTGGTCAGCCCGGTGGCCGCTCAACCCCTGTATGCCGCCAGAGAAGGAAGTGTTCAGGGGCGTGTCCTGCTGACCGACGGCACTGCGGTGCGGAAGGCGACTGTCGAGCTGGCCGGCCTGCCGCCGGTGGAGACCGACGCCAAAGGACAGTTCTCATTTTTCAAGGTGCCGCCAGGCGAGCACCAGCTGGTGGCCCGCTCTGCCCGACGGACGGGATCCGTGAAGGTGAACGTGCGGGCCGGGCAGACGTCGGCCGTGGAGATTCGGGCGGTATTTGGCCAGCCAGCCCCGTAATGGCTCACGAGTGGCCCGTCTGCAACGGTTGCGGCAGTGGCAACGATTGCCGCCCGGTGTTGATTCTGCTCGACAATTTCGGCCACAGATTTTTTGCCGGAGGCCCGTTCCTGAAGTAGCTTCCGTTGAAGGAATTCAACAGCGTCTGCTGCGGGGGAGATATCCCCGGCTGTACATGCCGCTGCTGTTCCTCCAGCTTCCTCCCGGCTGAGCACCGCATTCTGCGGGACTGGCCGGCTGGCATGGTGCGGGCAACCGGCCCGCGAGACCTGGAAGTTTCTTCGTGTCGGGTGCGGCATTACCGCCTGCGGTAACTTCCGCTGCTTCCGACCATCGCAGTTTCACTGGACGTCGCACTGATCAGGGACCAGCGAATGTCTGAAAGTACCCAGCAAAAGCTGTCGCGGGTGCGCAAGCCTCGCGTGCATATTACATACGAAGTGGAAACCGAAGGGGCATCAGTCGTCAAGGAACTCCCGTTTGTGGTGGGTGTTCTGGGCGACTTCTCGGGTGAACCCACCCAGCCTCTGAAGTCGTTCCGCGATCGGAAATTCATCCAGATCGACCGGGACAACTTCAACGACGTGATGGAGCAGATGGCCCCGGGCCTGAGCACCCGCGTTGACAACACTCTCTCCGAGGACGGCGGCGAACTGGCCGTTCAGCTGAAGTTCAACTCGATGGCTGATTTCGAGCCAGCTGCTGTCATCGAGCAGGTCGAGCCGCTGCGCAAGCTGCTTGCCACCCGCAACAAGCTGCGTGATCTGCTGACCCGCATCGACCGCTCTGAAGATCTGGAACTGCTGCTTGAGCAGTGCCTGCAGAGCAGCGACGAGCTGGAGCAGCTTCAGACCGAGCTGGTTGCCGAGAATCTCGGCGGCGGCGCGGCGGACGACAGCGGCGACGAGCCGAAGGAGGGAGAGTGATTATGGCAGAATCCGCACAGGCAACAGCCACAGCGACTGAAACGGAAATGAGCCTGCTGGATCGCGCTCTTGCCGCGACCAAGCAGACCGAACGCGATACGGCCGGCGATCTGCTGGCCAACTTCACCGAGCAGGCTCTGGCCGGCACGGTGTCGTGGGACAAGAGCATCACCAAGACGATCGAAGATGCAATCGCCCGGATCGACGGGAAGATTTCAACTCAGCTCGCCGCCGTGATGCACGCCCCCGCTTTCCAGAAACTGGAAGGTACCTGGCGTGGTCTCAACTACTTCGTGATGAACACGGAAACCAGCACCACGCTGAAGATCCGCGTTCTGAACGCTCCCAAGAAAGACCTCTTCAAAGACCTGGACAGCGCGATCGAATTCGATCAGAGCACGCTGTTCAAGAAGGTCTACGAGGAAGAATTCGGTTCGCCGGGTGGAGAGCCCTACGGAATGCTGATTGGTGATTATGAATTCACCAACCATCCCGAAGACGTCTCTCTGCTGGAGAAGATCTCCAACGTGTCGGCTGCCGGTTTCTGCCCGTTCCTGTCGGCTGCTTCTTCGCAGCTGATGGGCATGGAAAACTGGACCGAGCTGTCCCGTCCGCGGGATCTCGCCAAAATCTTCGAATCGCCCGAGTACGTGCAGTGGAATTCCTTCCGCAGCACGGAAGACTCCCGGTTCGTGACTCTGACCTGCCCCCGGACGCTGGCTCGGCTGCCTTACGGTGCCAACACCAAGCCCGTGGAAGAGTTCTCCTACGAAGAAGTGGCCCTGGCCGACGGCAAGTTCGCCCGCCCGGTTGATCATACCAGCTACTGCTGGATGAACAGCGCCTACGTTCTGGGTGCCCGTCACACCGATGCCTTCGCCAAGTACGGCTGGTGCACCCGCACCCGTGGTGCTGAAGGCGGCGGTAAAGTCGAAGGTCTGCCGGCACACGTGTTCCGCACAGACGACGGTGACCTCGACCTGAAGTGCCCGACCGAACTGGCCATTACCGACCGTCGTGAGTCGGAACTGAGCAACCTCGGCTTCCTGCCCCTGTCTCACTACAAGAACACCGACTATGCCGTGTTCTTTGGTGGCCAGACCTGCCAGAAGCCGCTGAAGTACGACACCCCCGAAGCAACGGCCAACGCCGCCATCTCGGCCCGCCTGCCGTACATCATGGCCACATCGCGGATCGCTCACTTCCTGAAAGTGATCGCCCGCGACAAAATCGGTTCCTTCATGGAAGTTTCCGACTGCCAGGACTTCCTCGATCGCTGGATTTCTCAGTACGTCAGTGCTGATGCCAATCCCGGTCAGGATGGCAAGGCCCGCTTCCCCCTGGCCGAGGCCAAGGTTGAAGTCCGCGAAGTTCCGGGTGCTCCCGGTTCCTACCACGCGGTGGCCTGGCTTCGTCCGTTCCTGCAGCTGGAAGAACTGACCACCTCGCTGCGGCTGGTGGCCCGTATTCCCGCTCTGGGTGGCTGAGTGAAGCTTCTTCGCAGTCGCCACGGAGGCACTGCGGAACACGATCAGATGAAACTGCGATAACGTAACGCGACGGTTCGCTGGATGACGGTCAGCACGGAAGTGACTGTTCGTCGGCGTCCGGAGACTTTCAGAAACCGTGTGCCTGCGAAGGTAACTTCGCAGAAGCGAGGCCCGCCAGCTGAATTTCTGATTCAGCTGAATGCACGATTCCGAATGGTCTGCGGAAAACGCCCCGGTTACGGTCAAGTGAGACTGAACAGCACACGGCCTGTGGATCTTTCCGCAGGCCGTGTGTTTTTGCGCGCGGTGGGCTCTGCTGCGCGAGACCTGCTGCGCGAGACCTGCTGCGCGAAGTGCCCCCGCTGCCTTGTGGGGAATGCTGTGGGAAACTGGCCGGCCGGTAGACAGCGACTTTCAAAAACTGGCCGTTTCCCGGTCAGCACCGGCCGGCGGCTGAGAATCTGCCAGGATTTCCGGGCAGGCACAGGATGTGGTAGTCGGGCAGCTGTCGTGGCCCACCCGTTGTAGCACTCGGTACGGTGGAGAGCGGGTTGGGAAACCCTTGACCGGAAAATGCCGGGGAACGCGCAGAAGACCAGGCCACCTTGAGGACGATGAGACAGAAGCACGAACTTCCAGGCCGCCCGAAATTCTGCGGGCGGTTTCTGAGATCGAAGGAACGATCATGCCTCACGGAAGTCATTCCGATTCGCCAGGTGGCACGACTGCACAGGAAACGGCATATCCTGCCGATTGCCTGCTGGAAGCGGTGCTGCAGCCCGACAGCAGCCACGCCGCGATGCGGCAGCTGAACCGGTTTCTCGCCTCTGAAGGCACCACGGAAGCCCTCACTGCGTGGTTCGGCCCGCTGGACAACCACCCCCGCCTGCTGTCGAAGAGTGATCTCAAGGCGAAGCTGGCCCGGGAGATTGCCCGCATCGACGAGGTGCTGAATCAGCAGGTGAATGCGGTCCTGCACAATGCGGACTGGCAGCGGCTGGAATCGGCCTGGCGCGGGCTGGAATATCTGGTGAACGAGCAGCCACCCGAAGCCCCGGTGGTGATTCGGGTGCTGGATGTCAGCTGGAAGATGCTCAGCACCGATGCGCAGCGGGCCATCGAATTTGATCAGACTCAGCTGTTTCGCAAGGTGTATGAAGAACAGTTCGGTACGCCCGGTGGTCGACCGTTCGGGCTGCTGCTGGCAGATTTTGCCGTCAGCCATCGCGTCTCGTCGCAGCACCCGCACGATGATGTCGCCACGCTGCGCAGCGTGGCTCAGGTTGCTGCGGCCGCGTTTGTCCCGGTGATTGTCTCCGCCCATCCCCATCTGTTCGGCGCGGACTCATTTGGCGAACTGGACCGCCGGCTCGACCTGACACGCATGCTGGCTCAGTCGGAATACATGGCCTGGCGAAGTTTTGTCTCCAGTGAAGACTCTCGCTATATCGGCGTGGTGGTCCCCCAGGTGCTGATGCGTCGTCCGTGGGAACGGGATACCAGTCGAATCGACTATTTTCCGTTCGAGGAAGATGTCCAGGGCCCGGACAGCTCCCGGTATCTGTGGGGCAGCGCGGTCTATGCCTTTGGTGCGGTGGTCATGCGGTCGTTCTCCTACTCCGGCTGGTTTGAAGACATTCTGGGCACGCAGGAAGATTCTCCTTCGGGCGGGGGAATCGTCGAATCGCTGCCCGTTCACCGGTTTGCCGCCGATGGCACCGCAGCCCTGTCCCGCTTCTCCACCGACGTGCTGCTGACGGACGAGCATGAGCGGGGCCTGTCGTTGAGAGGCTTCATTCCACTGTGTCACAGCCGCTGGACGGACTTCGCCGCATTCCACAGTGCGCCGTCGCTGCATCAGCCACAGTCGTGGTCCAACGAGGCGGCGACCCGCAACGACGAGCTGTCATCCCGGCTGAACCTGATGCTGTGTGTCTGCCGGTTTGCACACTATCTGAAAGTCATTGTGCGGGACCGAACCGGCCGGTTCAACTCGCCGGTCGAGCTGGAAACTCACCTGCACAACTGGATTCATCAGTACGTCTCGGCCGATACAACCATTGCACCATCGGCCAGAGCACGCTTCCCGCTGCGCGAAGCGAGGGTGCAGATCAGAGAAGCCCCCGGCCGCCCGGGAGTGTATCTGTGTGAAACGCATCTGCGTCCGCATCTGCAGGGAGACCAGGCAGTGGCTTCGATGAAGCTGCTGACGGAAGTCGCCGCGGTTTCGACAGGACGGACCCGTGCGGGTGCGGCCGGTTGAGCCGCAATACGCTGCGGACCGGGCCGGTGAACGTGCGACTGAGTCTGATCACATTACTGCGGGCCGCAGTCACCACCAGACAGAGATGGCGATGACAGAACCCGGCAGGACATCCCGACTGTTCCCTTCTCTTCTCGATCGGCTGACCGACGATGAACAGCTGGAACAGCCACGTACGCCCTTCGCCGCCCGGGCACGGTCTCAGGCCCTGCTCGATTCGATCGTGCGGGACGTGGCCGATCTGCTGAATACCAGGCCACGGGCAATCGGCTGGAGGTCCCAGCTGCGGGAACTGCACTCCTCGCTGCTGACCTGTGGCCTGCCGGATTACACCGGGCGGGATTTTGTGTCCGCGGCAGATCGCGAAAG
The DNA here is from genome assembly GCA_020426545.1 of Planctomycetaceae bacterium. Lineage (GTDB taxonomy): Bacteria > Planctomycetota > Planctomycetia > Planctomycetales > Planctomycetaceae > JAGQPV01. Next base: position 9,339 of record JAGQPV010000049.1, on the reverse strand, counting down.
TCTGCGGCAGAGTATCGAATCGGTCATTCGACGTCTGGAACCCCGCCTGCAGGCGGTCCATGTCCGGCTGATCGACAATGTGGAATCACTCGACAACCGGATTCGATTCGAGATCAGCGGGCGGGTCGGCGCGGAAGCCGAGCCGCTGTGCTTTCGGATGGACCGCTTCCATGAAGCGGGTAACTTCAGTCTCACGGATGAGGCGACATGACCGAAGAACTGCTGACCTGGTACAACAGCGAACTGGCCAGCATTCGTCAGCTGGGCGACGAGTTCGCACGCGCCTATCCGCGAATTGCCGGCCGGCTGCGGCTCAGTTCCAGCTCCAGCGATGATCCGCACGTCGAGCGGCTGATTGAAGCATTCGCGTTTCTGACGGCCCGCGTCCGCAATCAGCTGGAAGATGACTTCCCGCAGATTACCGAGTCGATGCTGGAGATCCTGCATCCGCACATTCTGGCCCCGTTACCGCCATTGTCGGTGATGCAGTTCGAACTGGACAGTTCCGCGGGCAAGCTGACCGGCGGATACGAAATTCCGCGGCATTCGCAGCTTGATTCGGAACCGGTCGATGGCGAGCCGTGCCGGTTCCGCACCTGCTATCCCGTGACGTTGTGGCCCCTGCGGCTGCTGTCGGCCACGTTGAGCGGTCCACCGTTCCGTGCACCGGAGACACATGCCTCTGCCGATGCTCAGTCGGTCCTCTCGCTGCGGCTGCAGTGTCTGAACTCGCAGCTGCCTCCCGATCGGCTCGGCCTGAGTTCGCTCCGGTTTTTTCTGAACGGCCAGCGGCATTACATCGACGAGCTGTACGAACTGCTGTTCAACAATCTGACCAGTGTGGCCGTCGCGAAAGATGCGAAGGATCCGTCACCACGGGTCCTCGACAGGGAATGCGTGCGGACGGTGGGTTTTGAGAACGGGCAGGATGTGCTGCCGCATTCTCCCCGGACACCGCATGCCTACCAGCTGCTGCGGGAGTTCTTTGCATTCCCGGAGAAGTTTCTGTTCTTCGATCTCGACAGTCTCGACCAGGGACTGGCCGGCTGGGACTCGCCGGTGTTTGAGGTCTTCTTCTACTTCAACCGCCATGTCGAGGAACTGGAACAGTACGTTTCCGCCGAGACGTTCCGGATGGGCTGCACGCCGATCGTCAATCTGTTTGATGTCACGGCCGAGCCCATTCGGGTAACGCACGAAAAGCCGGAATATCAGGTCGTGCCCGATTCCCGCCGTCCGGCGGCGCTGGAAATCTTTTCGATCAACTCGGTGGTGGCGGTCGACGAAGACGGGCAGCACGCTCCCGTGCGTCCGCTGTATTCCATGCAGCACGGCAACAGCAGTCAGACGAGTCAGTTCTGGACGGCTTCCCGCAGAGCAGGAAAAATCCGCGATGGTCAACTCGACCCGGGAACGGATCTGCATCTGTCGCTGGTCGATCTGGGCCTGAACCCGGCCGACAGCCAGCAGCCGGTGCTGCATATCGAAACGACCTGCCTCAACCGGGATCTTGTGTCGCGGCTGCCGTTCGGAGGAGATCATCCCAGATTCCACCTCGAGAAAACCGGCCCCGTGGGGCGGATGACCTGCCTGCTGCATCCCACGCGAACCCGCAGAATGAACCCCGTCCAGGGGACGTTGTGGCGGGTGATTTCCCATCTGTCGCTGAATCATCTTTCGATTGAGGGCGGAGCCGACGGGGCGGAAACCCTGCGGGAACTGCTTCAGGTTTACGATACCGTCCGCAATCCCGATGAACCGTTCCCTCTGCACGGCATTTTGTCTGTTTCCAGCCGGAGAATTGTCAGCCGGGTTTCACCCCGTCAGGCAGCGGGAAGCCTGCGGAGCGACCGCAGTGTCGAACCAGGATTTGGACGGGGTGTGGAAATTCGCGTCGAGCTGGATGAAGACCGGTTCGTCGGCTCGGGGCTGTTTCTGTTCGCCACCGTGCTGTTACGGTTCTTCGCCCGTCAGTGTACGGTGAATTCCTTCACCAGAATGGTGCTTGGTACACGTCAGCGAAAGGAGATTCGCAGATGGCCTCCCCGCACGGGCAACCGTCTCCTGCACTGATTGACCGGCTGTCACATCAGAGCTACCGTTTCGACTTCTTTCAGGCAGTCCGACTGCTCAGTCGTCATCACACCCGGCTGGCGAATGAGGGGCAGGGCGTGCCGAGACAGCTGGTGGGGGCCGATGCTCCGCCTGCTGTGGAAGACGTCCGTTTTCGAACGGTTGCCTCGCTCGCATTTCCCGCCAGCCCGATCACGACGATTGGCCACCGGAAGAATGGCACGCGGGCGCCCGGTTCTTCCACCGAGGATACCACGCAGCTGGCCACGTCCGTGTCCGAAGCGGCGCATCCCGGCCACGGCCCGGCACCACCGGAGATGCACGTATCGTTCTTCGGGCTGACTGGCCCGGCGGGCGTGCTGCCGGAACTGTATACCCGCCGCCTGCTGCAGCAGCTGCGGGACGGCAGTCCGATTCTGCACGAATTCTTCGACCTGTTTCACCACCGGCTGATTTCGCACTGGTACCGTGCCTGGGAGAAGTACCATGTGCCTTTCGCGTGGGAATCGGCCCGCGCCCGGCCGCAGCGGGGCGAAGACCAGTTCACTTTGTCGCTGCTCAGTCTGATCGGGCTGGGAACCCGGCAGGAACGTAACCGGCTGTCGGTCTCCGGCGAAACGCTGGCCTTCTATACGGGGCACTTTGCCGGTTCGGCCCGCACAGCCAGCGGGCTGGAAGCCCTGCTGACGGATGTGTTCGGGGTGCAGACGGAAGTCTGCCAGTTCCAGGGGCAATGGCTGTACCTGCACGAGTCCGACTGTTCCCGTCTGCCCGATGCGGCCAATCCCGATGGCCGGTTCTGCCGCCTTGGCGAGGACTTCGTCGCCGGCAGTCGTGTCCGCGATGTGCAGAGCCGGTTTCGCATCCGGCTGGGACCGGTCGATCTGGAACAGTTCAACCGTCTGCTGCCCCACGGGGCCGACTGCCAGGCCCTGAAGGAACTGGCCCGACTGTATGTGGGCGCGGAGCTGGACTTCGATATTCAGCCCGTGCTGAAGGGCAGTCAGCTCCCGCCGCTCAAGCTGGTCGATGATCCCGTGCATGCACCCCGGCTGGGCTGGAATACCTGGCTGCGGTCCAGACCCTCGACGGGCGATGCCGACGACGTCGTGTTTGATGCCGACGAAGCAGCGGCCTGAGTGCACCGGCGGCTGGTGACAGATGTCCTTAAGGAAAGCTGCGACGGACCGGCTGGACAGATTGTGCGTCCGGTGCAGTTCAGGACTGTCAGGCGGGTTACAGCGACGCTTACGTCATGCAGCACGGAAACATCTTCGAACTGAAATTCTGAGGCAGGCACCGGCGAAAGATGGACCTATCTTTCGGGTGCCTGGCCTGATGCGGGGAAGGATGCCTCCCGAGAAGGCGAATGGAAACTGACGAATACGGCTGTGTTCTTCAGGTCAGGCTGCTGTCGGTATCCGGATGACGTTCCTTCCGTAAAGGGGCGGTTATCTGTACTACACTGCGCGGACCAAATGGCACCGCTGTCACCGTTTCATCGCGAGAGGGTCAGGAATCATGGCATTCGATTGTTTTATGAAGATCAAGGATATTGAAGGCGAGTCCACGGACGACAAGCACAAGAACTGGATCGAAATCGGTTCTTACTCCTTCGGTGCAACTCAGGCTGTTGGCTGCCTGGCCAGCACCGGTGGTGCCCGTTCGGGTGAGCGGGTCGACCTGCAGGACCTGAGCATCACCAAGAGCCTGGACAAGTCTTCCCCCAAGCTGTTCGCTGCCTGCTGCAAGGGAACTCACATCGGTGAGATCACGCTGGAGCTGTGCCGCAACACGGGCGACAAGACGACCTACATGGAATACAAGCTGGAAGACGTGCTGATCACCAGCTACTGCCCCAGCGGTTCTTCCGGAGGCGACGTGCCCTACGAGTCGCTCTCGCTGAACCCCGGCAAGATCACACTGACCTACACTCAGACGGACCACGAGACCGGCAAGCCCGCCGGTAAGGTGACGGCCAACTGGGATCAGACGACGAACAAGGGTGAGTGACCTCAGCCTGCCGGTGGTGACCAGCCGGTACTGAGTAACACGGTGATGAACAGACAGCGCCTGCGGAGCCATGCAACGCAGACTGCAGCATCCCGTCGCAAGACGGCAGCGGCGTGAAGTCCTGAGGGCTTCGCGCCGTTCCGGCTGCGCCTGCGGCACGGGCTGCCGCCCGCGGGGGGCGACTCCCTGCGACACTGTCTGACTGGAAGATCGGCTGAATAAGGATGCCAGCGCGGGAACAGGAAGTACGGCAGAGATTCGTCAGGAACTGATGTCATGTCTGTCTGCCATGGCGGGCCGGCCTCGGAATAATGAAGGAGCGAAACAGATGGAACCGTGCTGCGACCAGTGCAAGGGGCAGGAGTTCGATTCCCGTTATGTGGAAGCCGGGAAGGCCGTGCTGGTTTACTGCACCGGCTGCGGGCATATCGTGGGGGTCATGCCGTATTACCGAGATATGGCCGAAACGATCGTGGCCTTTCTGACCCGCGGTGCGAAAGATCAGGCGGGTCGGCCGGTGGTGCACGTGACGCAGAGTGACCGGGTTTTCGGCTGAAACGGCAGCAGGCTTCCACTCCGGGGGACAGCGTCACTGCTGCCGGGATGTGCCGCAGGGAAGTACAGGTGCAGAGGAAAGGGGCGACCCATGGCTCAGGAAGTCGTTCTGGGAGCAATGACGCAGTGTAATCAGGGCACGGCTCCGTGCACCATGGTCGTGCTGCCGGCGAATATGGTGAATGGCAATTATGTTGCCGCCGCCAACATCATGGACTATCTGCCGATTGTGAACCTGCCCACTTTCGGCATGTGTAAATCGCCCGCTAATCCCACTGTCGCCGCTGCAACTGCTGCGGCCCTGGGGGTATTGACTCCCATGCCCTGCATTCCCATGACCGTCGCTCCGTGGTCTCCCGGTGCGCCGACGGTAAAGATTGGCATGCAGCCGGCTCTGAACAACTCCTCCAAGTGTACCTGTGCCTGGGGTGGTTCGATTGAGATCAAAGATGCAGGGCAGACAACAGTCAACACACCGTAAAGCGTCCCGGCTATTTCAGGCAGGAACTGGTTCATTGCGGCTGTGATTTTCCGGATGCCTGTCCTCTCCCGGAACCAGGCCCGAGCAGGGCACCAGGCGGGAATGACATAGTCAGTCCGTCGGCGAAAGAGCACCATGTCAGCGACCACGCAGGATTATCGCACGCTGAGCGTGACGACGCCTCTCGGCAAGGACCAGCTGCTGCTGGCGAAGTTTGAAGGCACCGAGCAGATTTCCGGTCTGTTCCGGTTCGAGCTCGAAATGTGGTCGGAAGACCACGCCCTCAAGGCGATTGACCTCGTGGGCAAGGGCATCACCTTCAGCACGCTGCTGGCCGATGGCACGGAGCGCTGCTTCCACGGGATTGTCAGCCGCTTTTTCGCTGGTGTGAAACGGGATGAGCTGCGGGCCTACCGGGCTGAAGTCGTGCCCCAGCTGTGGCAGCTGACTCAGACAACCGACTGCCGCATTTTTCAGAATCAGTCGGTGGTGGAAATCATCAAGGCGATCTTCGCCGACCATGGCCTGACGGACTTCAAGACGTCTGGTATTTCCGGCACACATTCCCCGCTGGAATACTGTGTCCAGTATCGCGAAACGGACTTTGCTTTCGTTTCCCGGCTGATGGAGCAGGAAGGGATTTTCTACTTCTTTCAGCATCGGGATGGCGGACATACCCTGGTGCTGGGAGACAGTAACTCGGCGTTCCAGGTCTGTGCGGAAGCGGAAGTGGAATTCTCCTGGCTGGGTGGCTCTCAGTCGCGGGTGAACCGGATTACCGACTGGGAGCACCGCTATGAGTTCCGCCCGGGCCGCTGGACTCAGAGCGATCAGAATTTCATCGACCACCCCGCCGGAACCGCGAAGATTCCGTTCAATCATCTGAAAACTTCGACTGATTCCAAACTGAAGATCTCGGGCAGTTCCCAGTTCGAAAAATACGAGTTCCCCGGACGATATCCCGACAAGGCGACCGGAACCAGCTACACGCAGATCCGGATGGAAGCCGAAGAAGCCGGTTTTGATCAGGTGGCCGGTTCCAGCCGCTGCGCCAGTTTCAGTCCCGGCACGAAATTCAAAATCACTTCGCACGACTGCCCGTCGGAAGACAACACGACGTGGGTCTTCACCCGGGTGACTCACCGTGCGGAAGAGGGGGCGCCCTATCGCCGCACCAGTGGTGACGGCGAGCTGATTGATACATTCGAAAATCAGTTTCTGTGTATCCCGCAGGATGTGCCATTCCGGCCGCTGGCCGAGACGCCCAAACCGGTGGTGCACGGCTCGCAGACGGCCGTGGTGACTGGCCCCCCGGGTGAGGAGATCTGGCCGGATCAGTACGGACGGGTGCGGGTTCAGTTTTTCTGGGATCGTGAGGGCGAGCGGGATGCGGAAAGCAGCTGCTGGGTGCGGGTGCAGCAGTCTTCAGCCGGGAAAGGCTGGGGAGCGATGTTCCTCCCGCGCGTGGGGCAGGAAGTGGTTGTCAGCTTTCTGGAAGGTGACCCGGATCGGCCGCTGATTACCGGCGTGGTGTATAACGCCGATCAGATGCCGGCATATGTTCTGCCGGATAATAAAACCCGCAGCTATGTCCGCACGAACTCGTCAGCCGGTGGTGAGGGATTCAACGAACTGCGCTTTGAAGACCTGGCTGAAAAAGAGCAGATCTTCCTGCACGCTCAGCGGAATCTTGATACACGGGTTCTGCACGACTCGATGGAGCACGTGCTGAACGACCGCCATCTGATTGTGGGCCATGAAGGCGACGGGGGCCCGGTGGGCAATCAGTATGAAAAGGTCATGGTGAACAAAGAGCTGCATGTTCTCGGGAATCAGTCCGAGAAGATTGACGGTGACGTGTTCTGGACGATCGGCCAGGCAGATACCGAAGGCGGGAACGTGGACCGCATCATCGCGGCCAACCTGACGGAGCTGATCGGCGGGAATAAAGATCTGACACTGGCCGGGAATCAGACAACAGCCATTGAAGGCACGGTGTCTCTGTCAGTCGCGGGAGACCGGAAAACGGCCATTGATGGTGGAGAGCACCTGGAGGTCACCGGTGTGCGGAACACGAAACTGGGAGGGAATGAATCGCTCAGCATTGGCGGCGGCATGGCCATTAAGACCGGCGATGGTTATTCGCTGAATGCCGGCGGCGACCTGAACGAAAAAATCGGCGGGAACGCGGCGATCGTGGCGGGCAGTAATGCTCATATCAAAGGCGGGGCGGCCGTGGTGATTGAAGCCGGCAGCCAGCTGACGCTGAAAGTCGGCGGGAACTTCGTCGTGATCGATGCTTCCGGCGTGTCGATCAAGGGGGCCATGGTCAATCTGAACAGCGGCGGAAGTGCCGGCAGTGGTTCGGGAGCTTCTCCGGAATCGCCGGAAGCCCCCGAGGCCCCGGACGCCCCCGCGGAACCCAAACCGGCAGTTCCCACTCTGCCCACCGAAGCGGACGACACCATCAGTGGGGCCGCGTCGATTCCCGGTTCGCTCAGCTGAACGGCGATCGCCGCTCTGAAGGCTGCCGGCTACCGACTGCCGAGACGGGCGATTGCCGGAATCAGTCCGTCTGGCCGATTCGTCGTTCCAGTTGAGTCGGCAGCGGCTTGAGCCGCTGGCGGTGTTCCTCCACGACCCGGGCAATCTCCGCCAGCACTTCCGGGTGGTCGGCCGCCCTGTCGTGTCGTTCGGACGGGTCATGTTCGAGGTGATACAGCACCGGCACATCGTGCGTGACCGGCTTGCCTCCCCCATAGGCGGCCTGCGTAATGTAATGGGCTTTCCACGGGCCCAGCCGCACCGCCATCAGCCGTGTGCCCCGGTAATAAAAGACCGACTTCCGCGGACTGGGCCCCGTGCCGGTGAGCGCCGGACGCAGGTCGACTCCGTCGATCTCGCGGTCATTCGGTACCTGACCTCCCCCCAGTAGAACGCTGGTAGTGAAGATATCCATCGTGGTGGCCAGCTCGTGCGAAATTCTGCCACCGGGAATCGTCCCCGGCCACCAGGCAATCGCCGGTTCCCGCATGCCTCCCTCGTAGGTGCAGCCCTTGCCGTCGCGCAGCAGCCCGGCTGAACCGCCATGGTCGCCGAAGATCAGCCACGGTCCGTTGTCGCTGGTAAACCAGACGATTGTTTTCTGTTCGAGTTTCTGTGCCCGCACTTCGTCGAGAATCCGCCCGATGCCGGCGTCGATTTCCTCGATCACGTCGCCGTACAGCCCGCGGCGGCTGGTGCCCTCAAATTCCGGCGAGCGGAACAGCGGCACGTGGGGCAGATTATGGGCCAGATACAGAAAGAAGGGCCGTTCTTTGTTCTCGCGAATAAACGACACCGCCCGTTCGGCGTACCGCCGCGTGATGGTAGTCTGCTCGGCCGGTCGCTCGATGACCTGTTCATCCTGCATCAGCGGCACGTTCCAGTATTCGACCTTCGGATCCAGAAAAATGGCCCGCCCTTTCGGCTTCGCCTGCCCGGCGACGCGGTCCATATCGTTCGAATAAGGAACGCCGAAGTACGAATCGAAGCCGTGTTGTGTGGGCAGGTAGGCAGGCAGATGTCCCAGATGCCATTTCCCCACGCAGGTGGTGGCGTATCCGGCGTCTTTGAGTGCTTCGGCCAGCGTGACTTCGCTGGCTGGCAGGCCTCCGTCGGAATCCGGGAACAGGACACGGCGGCGGTCGCTGCACATTCCGCTGCGAACTGGCAGCCGCCCGGTCAGAAGAGCCGCCCGGCTGGGCGTGCAGACCGATGCCCCGGAATAGAACTGAGTGAACCGCACTCCCTCGGCCGCCATCCGGTCGAGATGAGGTGTGCGGATCGTGGGGTGTCCGTAGCAGCTCAGGTCGCCCCAGCCCAGGTCATCGGCGAAGATCACAATCACATTCGGACGTTCGGTCGACACTGCTTCGGTCGACACTTCATCCGCATGGGCGACGGGCGCCGGAAACCCGCCGGAGACCAGCAACAGCAGAGCGGGCAGCAGGATCGGGCTGCTCAAGGTCAGCTGTGGTCTGCTGAAACATAACGAACTGTTGACCGGCGCATTCAGACAGTTCCGCATGGAGTACCTCGTGGCTGGCAATGTGCCTGGAGAACAGAGAGCAGATCCGCCTGCTCAATCCGTTCCCCGGAGGAGGCATCCAGCAGTCGGCTCCTGCATACAGCGGCTGTACAGCATACGGCCGCAGGCAGGACATTGCCAGGGCAGA
>JAGQPV010000498.1 GCA_020426545.1 Planctomycetaceae bacterium | reverse complement strand
GGGCGGTGACATGAACTGTGGCCGTACGGTCCGGAGGAATCAGGCTGTCGGAGGTGACGTCGCGGCCACCGCCGAAGTCCTCCGCGAGGGCCAGTTCCACCAGACGGGCTGTGGCTGCACGTTCTTCCGGTCGAAACTCAACGGCAGGCATTTGAGAGAGCTCCGGCGGAAGGCGGTGACCAGCCGTCAGTTCAGCAGAGGGTGTGTTCGGAAGGATTTCAGACACGGACGAATGATGCAGTCCACACCTGACAGCGAGAGGAGAGCGGAGCTGAACAGGCAGACCGTCAAAATCGGACGAAATCCCGCGAAGCCCGCAGACTGCCTCCGCTCGTTATTCCGGCATTCTACCCGGCCTGCGGAATGAAGTCACCCCGCTGGAACCAGTCAGCAAACTGCCTGAGGCAGGAGGAGCAGTGCTCCAGCTGGCCGAATCGCTGGCAGATGCCATTCGGGCGACTGCCTCTTCACCTGACGCGGACAGCCCGGCGGTCGTGATGGTTCGGACGGCGCTGCGGTCGTCAGGCATCAGCCGGCATGACGGATCAGCGGATGAGAGCCGTTCAGCTGCCGGCAGTTACCGGTAATCGCCGCCCTGCGCCTGGTTCTCCCACTGTTCCCGCTGCTCAGGAGTCAGACCAGCGGGAGCGGTTCCCCGCGCTGGAGCAGGAGCGGAGTAGGACGGTGCGACGTAGCGGCCCGGGTCGTTCGCATACGGCGAGCCGGAGTCTGCCCCGGCCGATGCCGGATAACCGGCTGCAGGGGCGGTGTCGTTGCCTGCATCCGGCCAGGTCACGGGTACGGATGTTGCTGAACGGGCGGTGTTTCCGTCGGCGGGGCGGTAGGTCGTCTGCCGGACGGAAGGCCGGTTCGGCGAACCGTCGTACGGGGCTCCCTGGGCCGCAGCGGCATAGGGGGAATGTCCTGTATCCCGCCAGCTGGCATCGGTTGCGGAAACGGACCGGGAACGTGGCCCGTCGAGAGGTGCCTGGTATCCCGCCGGCTGGCCGTAATATTCATCGGCTGCGGCGGCGATGTCAGCAGCGCGATTCCCGCGGCTGTGAGTCTCGGGGGCACCGGCAATCATACTGGCATCGGGTGCGGAGCCGCGAATTTTCCGGAGGACCGCGCTGGCCTGTTCCAGCCGGGGCTGTTTGATCAGCGCCTGGGTCAGCTGCTGTTCGGCAGCCGCCATATTGCCCTGCTCATACAGGATGAAACCTGCGTTGTAGTGGGCCTCGGCCTCGCCGACGGTCTGCACGAAGTGCGGCATGGCGCCGCTGATATCGCCGGAACGGGCCATGGCGACCGCCAGATCGTAGCGGTACTCCGTTTCGCCCGGTGCAGCCATCATCGCTGTATTGAGGTAGGGCATGGCCCGGGACCATTCCTTCCGACTGGCATACAGCTGGCCGAGGGCATGATTGGCCAGCGGGCTCTGCGGATCGGACTGCAGTGCCGCCAGAATGGTCTGCTCGGCTTCGAGCGAACGGCCGGCCAGCTGATCGAGTCTGGCCAGGCCCACCATGGCTTCGATGGCACCGGGATCGCGGCCCAGCACGGTCTCGTAGGATTTCCGGGCTTCGACCAGGTTGCCCCACTGTTCCTGCAGTTTGGCATAACTCAGGTGCAGCCTGGAAGGGTCGTTCAGCTCGGGCGCTCTGTCGGGGCCGTTGCCGCTGAGCTTGTCCCACAGCGAAGTCACCCGACTGGCGGGTTCCGGAGCAGAACGGTGGGCGGGCTTGTCCTCTGTCCACGCGAAGCTGCCGAAGCTCGCCCCGCGGCAACCGGAGACAGCTCCCGCACAGCACAGGGCTGCCGTGAGCAGATAGTTCCGGGCGTTAGATCGCGAGATCGTCAAGCTGCACCTCCATGTGCTGCGCTTTATGAGACTGTTCCCGAAACCTGCCGTTGCCCGGCGAGTGGCGGAACTGTCCGCGGGACACTCGCGAGTGGCTGGCACAGGCGCTGCCCGTGGCAGATTCTACCGGGGCAGACGCACCTGGTGGTTTGTCGTGATTTCTTAATTCGGGTCGAGCAGTTGAGACAGGAGCATTGAATCCCCGCGGGATTCCTGCCGGGCCGACGTGTCCATCACCCGGACTGCCTGGTCCCTGCAGCAGAATCCGTCCTGAGAGCTGAACGGCACCCGAACGGAATTGCAGTGCAGGTTGCTGACGGCAGACTGCCAGCTGCTTTCGCCATGGTATCGCTGGTGCGATGTCTGGCGCTGTGGCTGGTTTCGCCGTTGGGAGATTTCGCCCGGGACCGGGCATCAGACCTGACAGAAGTACCGCGCAGCAGCCTCCGCCATCAGTTCAGGAGTCAGAATCGGCCGCTGATCTCTGAATCGGCAGATTGAGGCCGCAATCTCCAGCAAATCCCTGGCATCGCTCGATCTGGGAGACTTTCCCTGATCGTAAAAGTTGGCATAGAGGTGCTCGACAGCCGTCTCTTCAAAGGGAATATCGCGCTGGGCGCAACAGAGCCTGAAGATCTGCGTGAACTGCTCCCGCTCCGGCGGACCGATACGTATCTTGTGCCGGATCCGGCGGAGAAAGGCCTCATCGACCAGTTCGCGGGGTTCCAGATTCGTCGAGAAGATGATCAGCTGCTCAAACGGGACCGGGAATTTTCTGCCGGTGGCCAGGGTGAGGTAGTCGATGCCTTCTTCCAGCGGCAGAATCCACCGGTTGAGCAGGTCTCGGGGCGAGACGATCTGCCGGCCAAAGTCGTCAATCAGGAACACGCCCCCGTTGGCTTTGATGTGCAGCGGGGCAGTGTAGAAGTTGCTGGTGCGGCTGTATCTCAGGTCGAGCATGTCCAGCGTCAGTTCGCCGCCCGTGACCACAACCGGCCGGCGGACACGTCGCCAGCGGAGGTCGGCTGAACCTTCCGACCATGCCCGGCTGCTGGAGAGACCAGCGGGAGAGAGGGGCGACTGGCCTGCGTCGGCTGCACTCTGACCGTACTCGGGGTGTTCGGTATCGGTGGCCTGATGCACGGTGGGATCGAACACGGTGACGATGCTGTTTTCCGCCAGGACCGCATACGGGACGTAGATTTCGCCGCCGCTCGTATTCAGGAAACGTCCCAGGCCACGGGCAATCATGGTTTTGCCGTTGCCCGGTGGTCCGTACACGAAGATCGATTTCCCGCTGCAGACAGCAGGGCCGACTTCGTCCAGCAGTCCCGGGCGGATAATCATACTGCCGAAGGCGGACTTAAGTGCCGCGGGAGTACAGCTGGAACCAGCGACTGTCTGCAGCCGGCACTGCGCGGCGTAACTTTCCAGTGTGACGGGCGCGGGCCCCACATACCGGCACTGCTCGAATGCTTCCCGGGCGCGGTTGCGGCCCAGCTCTGTCAGACAGAACTGGTAGGAGGCCGGGCCGACCAGCTCACCGCTGGAGACCTCGACGCATTTCTCGTCTTTCAGATACCGCAGACATTCCTCGATGATGGGAAATGCCAGTCGCAGATGTCGGGCCAGCTGGACGCCCAGCAGGTTCCGCTGCAGATACAACTGTTTCAGCAACAGGTCGCACAGGAGTGACAGAGGCAGACCGGTGGCCTGACGCGACGACGGGGCCGGGGGCGCCGCGAACACGGCCGAACCACCGCCAGCCCGCGTAACTCGAGCGGCACCGCGGCCTGCTGACGGATCGCTGCCGGTCTTCCAGGAGGCAGTCTGTCCTCCGGTGCCCGTTCCGCCTCCACTCTGATTCCCGCCACTGAACAGGTCGGAATACAGATCGGGCAGGGAAGCCGAAGGGGGGGGCTGTCCCGACGACGGAGCAGGGTAAGGCGCCTGCCGTTCGTCGCCGGAAGCCGGGCTGTGCGGATCATGCATTACCTGGGGGCTCCTGCCCGTTCGGTCCTCTGAAACAGCCGTGTTCCGCTACGATCCGGGCCGGAAGAATGACGAACGCAGGATTTCGTTCGCTGTTGAAAAATCATCACCCGGAAATCCCTGTCGCACGGGGAACAAGCGGCCCCCGTGCGAGTTTTGCCTGGTTGGCTGTCACCTGAATTCGGCTCGGGGCTGCATTCAAGGCATGGCTGTATGCGGACTGCGGCTGACCCTGTACCGCCCGATTACTGACCACCGGCACCTGTGGGCAGCGGTTCGTAAGTGATGCGGGGTTCCGGCATCGATGACAGTTCCGCACGCCGAATCGTATCGACTTCCAGAGCCGGCCGGCCCAGGGAAGCGCAGACCCGCAGCATGATGGGCGGAAGGTTGGGTTCTCCCACCATGTCCACCAGTTCGGTCCGCACGCTGTTCAACCGGTTCTGACTGATCGCCGTATCGTCGCCGGTCTGCACATACACCACCCGGTATTCCAGGGGCGCATTTTCCAGGATCCAGCGGAGCTGCAATCGGCCGGAATGCGTGATTTCGGTCGAGTTGTCTTCGAAGTGGTAGCCGTACAGCGTGGTTTCTTCCGTCCAGCCGTTGACGGTCTGGAGGTGAGAAACGGTTGTGATGAAGGCCCGGTCCTGGCACACGTAGGGGTGCGGCCAGTAATGGGCATGGTGGTACCGGTGGGCCAGAGTCTGCTGCGGACCGGTGGGACGCGGGTAGGGAGGCCACTCCTTACCTTTGATGAACTTCTTCCGTGCGCCCACGGG
>JAGQPV010000497.1 GCA_020426545.1 Planctomycetaceae bacterium | reverse complement strand
GGATCATGGCCGGTCTGAACGGCCGCAGGCTGCAGTCGGCCGGCTCCCTGTGGGGACCGGTCCTGATCGGCGTCGGTTTGGCAGTTCTCGATATTCTGGTCGAGATCTTCCTGTTCGAGTCGTACCTGTTCAGCCTGATGCTCTACCTCGGGGCTCTGTGGCTGCTGTGGGCGATGTACCTGCAGCCGCAGATCGCGCTGTACGACCGGCAGCCGACATGCGGGGGTCAGATCGGCCGCTGGATCGTTCCCGCCATCTCCGGTGCCCCCGCGGCACTGCTGGTGCTGCTGGCCTTTGTGCTGTACCCCCTGCTGCCGCCCGAACCGGTCGAGGTCTGCCGGAAGCTGGTGGCCGCGGATTCTCTGGAGGAAGCAAAGGAATGCTGCACGGCCAGTCTCTGGCCGGCACTGACCGCTCTGGATTCGCTGGAGGGTGACGCTGGCGTCGAGAATTCTTTTGTGCTGACGGGCGAGGAGGAGGCTTCGGGCGAGTTGTCCGGGTATCTGGTGGCGTGGCGCGGTTCCTGGCGGGAGGGTGACGGCAGCCACCCGATGGAGAGCATCTTCCATCTGGTTGAAGTCGATGGCCACTGGAAAGTCCAGGAATGGTACTGCACGGCCTACGACGGGCAGCAGGCGGAACAGCCGGTGCCGCTGTCCATGGCGTACAGAGAAATCGTTGCAGCCGCCCGGCAACAGCACTATTCGCCGGGTTCACCACTGAAGTCTGGTTCTGATTCCACACCGGGAGACTTCAAGTGGTCAGGGTTTTCCGGCGTCGCCGACACCGTGCAGCAGAATCAGGTCTGGTTTCGCGGCATCCTACGCGGCACGTGGCTGCTGTCGGAAACCGGGACTTTCAGGAAGTTTGGAGTGTTGCTGCTGGCCTGTGGAGCGGGAATCGCTGGAATCGGCCGCTGGCTGGCCAGCGAGGAGAAAAAATAGTGGCAGCTCTCATGTTTTCTGGAAGCGGATACGGGAAGACTTCCTCATGAATGACAGCAGATTCCCGGAACATGACGACGAATCGGTGTGGCGGTTCGACGATGGCGGACTGCTGGTCGGTCCATATTCGCTGTCAGAACTCAGAACTTATGCGGCGATTGACTACATCACACCGGGCACAGAAGTCGTCCATGAGAACGGTCGCCGACTGAAAGCCGGAGATCTGGGCCTGTTCCGCAGTGCGGGCGGGGATCGGGCTGAGACAGCAGGGGAGATGGATTCCGGCGGGAGGGGGTCGGCTGACACTCCGGAGGGGGCAGATTCCACAGAGGTGGCCCCACCGCATCGCCGCTGGAGTTACGAGCAGGACAGACAGGCCGTGGGCCCCCTCACGGTGTGCGGACCGGAGACAAGGGTAACAGTGTTCGGGGACATGGGTCACAGTTTCACATGGATTATTTCCGGGGGCGGAGCACGCAGTGAGCGGAGCGAACGAAGTGCTCCGGCCCCCGCCGCGCCGCCGCCGCCGCCACGCCTCATCCCGCACGCAGATCGATCTGCTGCACTCGCGTCCGGCAGAACCACACGCTCCACACCCCGTCAGCCTCCTCCGCACGCAGGCCGAGTTCCTGCCCCACGTACGGCTTGCCCGCTTTGTACCGCCGTCCGCGGAACGAATACTTCCCGCTGCTGTCCACCTTCCGCACCTCCGTCCCTGGGCTGTACTCCCACGCGGCCGGATGCTCCTGGTACTCCCGCTCTGAGGCCCGGAACCGGCTGGCCGGAACCGACAGACCCAGCGACTCGTGCGGACGCTCATGATTGTACACCTCACGCCACACGTCGAACCGGCGCTGGCACTCCGGCAGGTCCGCGAACTCCCGGCCCTGCAGCACTTCCGCCTTCAGCGTCCGGTGGAACCGCTCTTCCTTCCCCTGCGTCTGCGGATGGTACGCCCGGCCATGCGTCACCCGGATCCCCTGACGCATCAGCCAGACCGTCCAACGCGTCTGGCTTCCCGCCTCGTCACCCCAGGGAGGTCCGTTGTCCATCAGCATCGCCCGTGGCATCCCGTACCGCAGGAAAATTGCGATCAGCTCCTGCTGCACCTGCTCGCCCCGCTCACAGTCCAGAGCCCGGAGGCACAACGAAAAACGTGAGTGATCGTCCAGCACGGTCAGCGGATGGCACCGCCGCCCGCTGCCCGTCGCGAAGTGACCCTTGAAGTCCATCTGCCACAGATCGTTTGGCTCCTCATGCTCGAATCGCTGAAAATGCCGCGTCGCACGCTCCGGCTCGCGCAGACGCCCGTAACGCCGCAGAATCTCCGTGATCGTACTGGCGGATGGCACTCCCTCATGGCCCAGATCCTGCAGCCGCCGCCGCAGCTTGCGACCGCCCCACTCGGGGTGCGCCTCCCGCAGCGACAGCACGGCTTCCTCCAGCTCTCCGGACGTCTTCGACGGGCTGTTCCGTGGTCGACGCGACTGGTCACTCAGCCCTTCCCGGCCCTCCGACTCGTACCGCTTCAGCCACTTGTATCCGGTCCGCCGCGAGATCCCGTACCGGCGGCACAGTTCGCTCTTCGACAGGTTACCCGCCTGCAACAGACGCACAAACTCGTCCCTCACAGACATCTGGTCACACACCTTCCAGGGCATCTGCTCGCCTCCGTCCCCAGGGGAAATTGGATGCAAACAGTCTCGCCCGATGTGTGACCCATGTCTCCGAACGGGTGTTACCTATGTCCCCGGTCTATACACACGGAAAGCGAACTGCTCTCGCTGGTGGCAGCCGGCAGGATCCGGGAATCAACTCCACTGATCCGTGATGACGGGACGCGGTTTTCAGCCTCCCGGACATGGCTGTTCGACGGAGAGCATGTCACGCCGACCATGCCCCGCTGGTGGTTCTCGGCCCCCTTCATTGGTTCGGTGATGTGGGTCGCATTTTCCATAATCTTCGTGATGCCGTGCCTCCGGGGGATACGAAGTCTCCTTCTGTCTGCTGCCCCCGGACAGTCCTGGGTCGATCCGGTGACTGGTCTGCTCAATCTCATCTCCCTCACTGTGGTCAGTGCAGCGTGGGTCATCGCGGGCTGCCATGCACTCTTCACGGGCATCATCTATGACCATGCCGGCCAACCGCATCATGACGGCATTTACAGATTTGCAGGGCTGCTCATCCTCGGACTCGTGAGTGCTGTGGTGACTTCCAGTGTCGCACGGCTGGCTGAAGCCGTGGCACTGCTGCCCGGTCTTCAGGAGTGATCAGCTGTCCGAGGCACAGGCAGAGATTCGGGCCGGGTCGCCGTGCGGATGATGCAGCCGGTGCAGCCTTCGGGCTGAATAGTTACGACCGCGATTCCGGCGATCCCCGTCAGCTGGAACCTCCGGACAATTTCCTGCTGTGCGAGCCCGGAAATCAGTCTGTATCGCCCGATAACGGCCTTTGATCTTCTGCTGCCGGAACCGGCAGGATGACCGCATCTGCCCCAATGTGGCTGAGGGCTAAAAGAGAAGAATCTCCATCCTGCAGAATGCGGCAGAAACGGGCAGGCCCGCCCGCGACCGCCGGCGAACCGGCAGCCGCAGACAGGCCAGATGGTTGAAGGGTTTTCGGGTCAGGGTGTGGGGTAGACTACCGCCGCGACCGGGGGCCGTGCCGTTTCGGCCGAATTTCACCGGTAAACAGGCTGGTGCCCACGAGGGCCCCAGCCACGATTACAAACAATGGCCAGCTGCCGGCCAGTGCCGCGAACATTGCGGCGATCCCGATACTGCCCAGCAGATGCGTGGCGTTCAATTTGTCACGCGATGTGAATGTCATTTCGTCTCCTGCTGCAGAGTGCATGGCAACGATTCCGGGAGTTGGTTGCTGCAGGAGGGCCGCGGCAGGCGACAGGGGCGATGCCATTCAGCATTCCGCCGCCTGAGCAGCTGTCTCCGGCAGCACATTCCATTCGCCCGCCAGCAGGTTCAGCAGGACGTCCGCATCGGTGGGCAGTCCCCGCAGCCACCTTGTGAACTGGTGCACCATCAGCCCGGCGGTGATGCTGGCCGCGTAGATCGTGCTGCGGGCCGTGCAGCGGCCGACGAAGGCTTCTGACTGCTCGAACAGGGTGGCGGGATAATGCTCCCTCCCCTCCTGCCCGGCGACAGTCAGCACCCTGATCGTCTCGCCCAGCATGCGGCCGTCGGCCCAGAAGCCGCACAGGTGTCCCGCTGAGTTCCAGATGGCCTGCCGGGCCGAAATCGAATCCACGCAGCAGAACACAGCTTCACCGGTTTCGTGCCGTGGCCGGAACCGGTCCTGCACCGGCCGCACTTCCACATCGGGATCCAGCTGCCGCAGGGCAGCTGCGGTGGCTTCCACCTTGGCACAGCCGATATCCCCCGCACGGTAGCCCTGCGTCGTGATGTTGGTGGCTTCGACAGTGTCGAAGTCAATCAGGCCAATCTGCCGCACGCCAATGGCTGTCAGCTGCAGAGCCACCTGCCGGCCAACCGCTCCGACGCCGATTACGGTCGCACCCAGCTCCCGCAGCCGTTCCTGCGGCACGAGGTCGGCCTGCCGCTCAAATCGTTCATCCATGTGGCTCTGTCTCCTGTGTTTCGGAAGGAAGATCGAAGTCGAAGTCATCCGGCAGGTCCGTGTGCCAGCCGTCGCGGCCAATACGGTTTTCCGGAACGACACACTCG
>JAGQPV010000496.1 GCA_020426545.1 Planctomycetaceae bacterium | reverse complement strand
ACAGGGCAAAATCCAGCAAGGCGGCCCGCCCGGCGGGAGTCCACAGCAGGTTGGCCGGTTTGATGTCGCAGTGCAGAACGCCGTGCTGATGCAGAAAGTGGAGGGCCGCGGTCAGTTGCCGCATGAACTGCCGCACCCGTCCAGTGAACCCCGCCGAGTCGGGGATGTCGGCCCGCAGAGCGCTGACGGCATCGGTTCCGTCCACCAGCTCCATGGCAATCCAGTAATGGCCGGCGTGCTCGAACAGTTCATACAGCTGCACCAGATTCACGTGATTCAGCGCGGCCAGCGTGCGGAACTCATTCTTCAGGTGGCCGGTCCAGGGAGCCAGATGGCGGTGCAGGGTCTTCAGCGCAATACGATCCTGCCGCCGGTGGTCCGTGGCCTCGTAGACCGTCCCGGAAGCCCCGCTGCCGAGACAGCGATGAATGGAATACTGCGGAGGCGGGGCGGGAAGTGAGGAAGGAGCCGTGGCAGCGGTCTGCCCGTCGGATGGTCCCTCGGTGTCGGTGGACTGCCCGGGAAGGGATGAGGAAGGAAATACAGAATCGAAGTCTGAGCTGAGGGCCGACCGGAAACGCAGCTGCCGCTGCAGTCGTTCGCCAAACCGGGGGAACCGCTGACAGAAGTCCTCAGCTGAGACCTCTTCGCCCAGCTCTTCGCGAATCAGATATTCGTTGTAAATCAGATCGAAGGTGGCCTCGAAGTCCTCAGCGATGCGGGGATATTCCGCCAGCAGTTTCTCGGCCGACACCCGCTCGCCTTTGAGCCAGCGGCCCCGCTGCTCGATACAGAGCTGATCCACAAGCTCGGGCAGTGAGACAGGCAGCATCGGAATTCTCTGTCAGGGGGCTCGAACAGGAAGGCGACAGGTGATGGAAACGGGAGTTCCAGCACGGCAGGAGCGGGAGTGCTCGTACGAGGCTTTCGAGGTATGAAGCTCTTCGGGCCAGGGGGCGGCGGGCCGGTCAGCGAACGTCTGCCCGGGGCAGCATCCGCGACGACCTGGCTGGACGATACGAGGCCCCGTTCAGGATTCAGCGGAGCTCGTCGGGAGATCGATTCCCCGGTTCGGAGGAGATTCGGTTGACAGCGCGGGCCAGTCGCTTCTGCAGTGTCGGCACCGGTTCGGATAACCGCTCGGAGATAACGGCCCAGGATTCTCCTGCGATGCGGAGATCGACGATTTCCAGTTCCTTTTCGGTAAATTTCGAACGGACCTGCTCCAGCAGTTCCAGATGAACCGCCTGCTCTTCGGGCGGGGCATCGGCTGCTGGTTCTGAAGTGAGAGGCACCGTTTTCCGCCGGTCCCGTCGCATGGCCAGCTCGCGGCGGTACTGTGTATTCAGCTTGTTCTGCGCCATGCGGGACAACAGCCGAATCACGTCATTCGGGCCATCGATCCGGAACCTGCCGCGGGACAGGCCGGCGAAAAAACTGCCGAACACGGACTGAAAGATGTCCATTGACTCCAGCACTTCCCGCAGGGGCGAGTTGCGCAGCCGCCGGCGGATTTCCGCCCGAAGTTCCACTTCATAACGGCGGAGAAGTGTTGCAGCCGCGTCACCATCACCCTGCCGGGCCTGTTTTACCAGTCGGCGAACTTCAATTCTTTCACGATCACTGTTGCCTGCCTGCTGATTGTCTGGAATGAAGGCAGGCACGTGCGGGGCCTTTCCAGATAACTGATATCAGAAGGAGAGGGGAGGTGTCGGAGTGGCCATTCTGTTGTTTAGTGTACTCATTCTATCACCATAAGTCATTCTCTGTATTCCGAACGTATTCCCTCCCTGTATCGCCGACTAACAGGATTTGCCGATTATTGAAGTGAAAGTGTGTAGTGTTGTGGGTGTATGCAGCGTCTTTGTTCGTGGGGAGTGTGCAGTGATATGGGGCAGAACGTGGGTGCCAGGTCGCCGTGCAGAAGAACCCGACAGGGGGCGGGTAAACGCGACACCCTGGTGCCAGCGCGGGGGCAGGCGGTCTTCCATCGACCCGTGCAGGTCGTTCCCCGTCCATCTCCGCGGCCTGGGCAGCGGGCCCCTGGTCTGCCGGCCGCCACTGGTCCGACCTGGCTGTGGCCCCATGTGCCCGTGTTGACGCTGTGGCGCCCGGCCGTGACAATGAGGTCGGTCTCCAACTGCATTCATCGGAATTGGTCAGCGGAATGAAATCCCTCTCAGAGCGGGTTCGCGAAGATGAGGTGATGGATTCCCCGGATCTGGATGTCGGGCTGCATCATCAGGCACTGGCTGCGCTGCGGCGGGTCAACCTGTGGAGTGGCATTGGCGGGCGGCTGGCGGGAACACTCGCCGATCTGGCGAAACAGCGGGGGCTCAGCCGGCTGCGCGTGCTCGATCTGGCTTCCGGTGGCGGGGATGTGTCTCTGTCGCTGGTCCGGTCGATGCAGCGGCGGGGTGTGGCGGTGGAACTTGACGGGTGGGACCGCAGTGAAACCGCTGTGGATTATGCCACGGCACAGGCAAAGCGACGGGGCCAGTCCGGTGTGCGGTTTCTGGTTCGCGACGTGCTGAATGATCCTGTCGAGGAAGCGTACGACGTCGTCCTCAGCACGCTCTTTCTGCATCATCTGGAGAACTCGGACGCCACGAGGCTGCTGCAGAAAATGCGGGCGGCCGCGGGGCAGGCCGTGCTGGTGGACGATCTGCTGCGAACCCGTACCGGTTACTGGCTGGCTCAGGCGGGAACCCGGCTGCTGACATTCTCTCCGGTGGTGCATGTCGACGGGCCCATGTCGGTACGGGCCGCGTTCTCGCTGGCCGAGGTTCACCAGCTGGCCGACCAGGCTGAGCTGACCGGTGCCACGGTGCGGACACACTGGCCCAGCCGCTTTCTGCTCTGCTGGCAGCGACCATGATTCGCCCTGCCGCTGGCGACAGCCCGTTCGCTCAGGCAGCCCGAACGACCTGGGACGTGCTGGTAATCGGCGCGGGGCCGGCCGGTTCGCTGGCCGCCACTCTGCTGGCACGTGGTGGAAGGCGGGTGCTGCTGGTTGATGTGCATGCTTTCCCGCGGGAGAAGGCCTGTGGCGGATGCCTGAACGCGCTGGCTGTGGAGATTCTGCGGCACTGCGGTCTGACGCATATTCTGGAACAGTCGGAAGCTGCTCCGCTCGGTTCCTTCCGACTGGCGTGCAGAAGTCAGGTGGCCGAATGGCCGCTGACGGGCAGCGTGGCCGTGCATCGCGGACGATTCGATGAAGCACTCGCGCAGTCGGCCGTGGCGGCGGGGGCTGTCTTTCTGGATTCCACGCGGGCGGTGGTTCTGCCTGAGGGTGGTCCTCCGGTTCTGCCCGATGGTGCTGCTCCGGTACGCCGGGTGATACTGCAGCGGGAGGATTCACGGGAAACCGTCTCGGCCCGGCTGGTGCTGTGTGCCGACGGGCTGACGCATTCCAGTCTGAAACGTCTGCCGGAATTCGCCAGTCAGGCCGCTTCGGGGTCGCGGATCGGTCTGGGCGGTGCCATGGTGGATGAATCCGCCGACTGGCCTGCCGGCCGGCTGAGCATGGCGGTTGGCGATTGCGGCTATGCGGGGCTGGTACGGACGGCTTCCGGTTCACTCAGTCTGGGGGCGGCGATCGACCCCGGAGCGCTGACGGGTGAGGCGCAGCCGGTCGATGTTCTGGAGCAGATTCTGAATCAGTGTGGTCTGCCGGTTCCTCCCGGGCTGGCCGGCATGGACCTTCGCGGAACGCCGCTGCTGACGCGGCGGGCCAGTCACTGCGCCGGCCACCGCCTGCTGGTGCTGGGCGATGCGGCGGGTTACGTGGAACCGTTCACCGGCGAGGGAATCGCCTGGGCGCTGCACTCGGCCCTGCTGGCGGTTCCGCTGGCTGTGGAAGCCGGCAGCGGCTGGCGAAGAGAACTGGAAGCGGACTGGACTCGAATTCTGCGTCGGAAGGTAACTCGCAACCAATGGACATGTCGACTGCTCGCCCGGCTGCTGCGGTCCCCCGCACTGGCCGGCCTGTCACTGAAAATCTGCAGACGGCTGCCCGTGGTGCCGCGGAGCATCATGTCGCGGATCGGCCGCAGCCAGCCCCGGCTGCCACCGGTCTGCCCAGACAAACCACAGCCCTGAGGGGACTGGGAACCGCCCTGCCGCCGCTCTCCGTTTCGCAGGATGAAGCCGCCGGAATTGCATCCCGGCTGACAGTGGATGTGCAGCCCAGAGCGATCGGCGTTCTGTACCGTCAGACCAAGGTGAAGAGGCGTTACAGCGTGCTGCTGGAGGACAGCGGCAGTGATCCGCCGACACAGTCGTTTTACTGGCCCGCGGATGATGCGGACGAACGTGGCCCGACGACGGCCGACCGGATGGCACGTTATGCGGCCGAAGCCCCCGCCCTGTCGGCCATGGCCTGCCGAAGGGCCCTCGCCGACGCAGGTGTTCCCGCCGGGGAGATCACGCATCTGGTCACCGTGTCGTGCACCGGTTTTGCTGCTCCCGGAGTCGATCTGGAGCTGATTTCCCGAGTGGGGCTGCCCGCCGGAGTTTCGCGAACGCACATTGGGTTCATGGGGTGTCACGCCCTGCTGAATGCCCTGCGGGCGGCTTCGGCATTTGCAGCGGCTGATCCGGCGGCCCGGGTGCTGGTGGCGGCCGTCGAGCTGTGCAGCCTGCATCATC
>JAGQPV010000495.1 GCA_020426545.1 Planctomycetaceae bacterium | reverse complement strand
CCTGGAAAGTCTGGTCGATACCCTCGGCCGGGCCATGCCCGTACAGACCACCTGGTCCGTGTTTTACCTCAAAGCGGCCGATGCCACCGAAACCGCGGCCATGCTCGAGCAGCTGTTCCCCACAAGTTCGGTCTCGCTGACAAACTCCGCCGCCGACACGGGGCTGATGGGCAGCCTGACCGGCGGCATTTCCTCGCTGGGGCGTTCCGTCGCCGGCATGACGGGCCTCTCCAGTCTGGGCGGCGGTATGCAGACACTGCGAATCATCCCGGAGGTCCGGGCGAATGCCCTGTTCGTCAGCGGCCCGCCGCTGCTGGTCCGGCAGGTGGGCGACACCCTCAAGATTCTGGACGCCGCGGAACTTCCCGAGTCATTCCGCGACCGCGTTCCCCGGTTCATTCCCGTGCGTTATGCGGATGTAAATGAAGTCGCCACGATCGTCAAAGAGGTCTACAAGGACTACATGGAAGACGCGAACTCCGCTGGCGGTCGGGATGATCGCCGCATGCGGGCCTTCGCCGCCATGATGGGCGGTGGCGGTGGGAATCAGGGCAATCAGCAGCGGCAGCAGCCGGCAATCCGACTGACCCTGGGTGTCGATCTGCAGACCAGCCAGCTGATTGTCTCCTCCAGCGAAGCCATCTATCAGCAGGTGGCCAGTCTGGTGGAAACGCTGGATCAGTCGGCCGAAGATGCCCGCCGCACCGTGCGGGTTATTCCACTGGAAAATTCCGAGTCCGTCATGGTGCAGCAGGCTCTGGGCCAGCTGATTCCCAAAGTCCGCATCAGCGGCACCATCCGGCAGAACACTTCCACCACCACCTCCACTTCCAGCACGGGCAACCGCTCCGGCAGCACCAGTTCCGATGAAGAGCGGCGGGAACGCTTCCGCCAGTTCTTCCAGCAGCGAATGCAGCAGGGTGGCGGAGGAGGAGACAGAGGGCGGGCCACTTCCGGCGGAAACCGCAGCCGTTCAACGGGCAGTACACGTGGCGGTGGCAGCTCCCGCGGGGGCTTTGGCGGTGGTGGTGGCCGCTCCGGCGGTGGCCGTGGTTCACGGGGACGGAACTGAACCGCCTCCTCCAGATGACACATTGATTGAAGGGTGACTTCTGTCGGCCTGCTGTCGCAGTCCCTCCCCGCGGAACGGGAGCAGGAATGCTTCCCGCAGCCGTTTCGCTTCGTTTCGCGTTCCTGTCCCGCCTGGCTGCCTCCCATGATTGACCAGATCCTGCTTCGCCGCGGTGTGCTGACTCCCGACCAGGTCACCCTGGCCGCGGAGCAGGCCAATGGCCGGCCCGTGCAGGACGTGGCCATCGAGATGGGCCTCACCACCGAAGAGGCCGTGCTGCGGGCCCTGGCGGAGGAACTGGACTGCGAATACGTCGATCTCACGAATTACGAGGTCGACCCGACTTTGATTTCGCGGTTCCCCACCACCGCGATTTTTCGCCACTCGGTCCTGCCGCTGGAACGCCAGAACGGGCACGCCGTGGTGGCTGTCAGCGATCCGTTCAATCTGGAAGCTCTCGACGAACTGACCGCTCTCAGCGGCCTGCCATTACGGCCGGCCCTTGCTCTGCGGGAAGACATCGTCCGGCTGATTAAAGACAGCCTGGGCGTGGGCGGCGATACTATCAACCAGCTGGTGGCCCGCCGGCAGGAAGATGAAGTCGAGCTGCTGGAAGATCTCTCCGACGAAATCGGCGAGACAGCCGGAGAAGCTCAGGCCCCGTCGGTCATCCGGCTGGTGAACGAACTGCTGGTCGAATCGATCGACCAGAAATCGAGCGACGTGCACGTCGAACCCACCGACACCGGGCTGACCATCCGGTTCCGTGTCGATGGCATTCTGCGGGTGCAGCCGGTCCCGCCGGAGATCAATCACTTCGCCAGTGCGATTATCACCCGCCTGAAGATCATGTCGCACCTGAACATCGCCGAAAAGCGGCTGCCACAGGACGGACGCATCAAACTGCGGGTGCACGGCCGGGATATCGACGTTCGTGTGTCGATCATTCCCATGGTGTATGGCGAAGGCGTGGTTCTGCGACTGCTCGACCGCGACCGCATGGTGTTCAACCTGAACGGCGCGGGCATGCCGCCCGAGACCCGTGGCCAGTTTGAAGAACTGATCAGCATGCCGCACGGCATCATGCTGGTCACCGGGCCAACCGGCAGCGGAAAAACCACCACTCTGTACAGCGCACTGAATGAAATCCGCAGCCCGACGACCAAAATCATCACGGTTGAAGATCCCGTCGAATACCACCTCGAAGGGCTCAGCCAGATCCAGGTTCACAGCCGGATCGGCCTCACCTTCGCCGCGGGGCTCCGCAGCATTCTGCGTCACGACCCGGACGTCATTCTGATTGGTGAAATTCGCGATGGCGAAACCGCCCAGAGTGCCATTCAGGCCTCACTGACCGGCCACCTCGTCCTCAGCACCCTGCACACCAACGATGCCCCCGGTGCCTTCACCCGTCTGGTCGACATGAATGTGGAGCCGTACCTCGTCGCCAGCACCGTCGAAGGAGTGCTGGCCCAGCGACTGACCCGTGTCCTGTGCCGCCACTGCCGGGAAGCCTACCATCCGAAACCCGAAGAACTGGCCCCGGATTTTCCTGTCGATCTGCTGACCGGCGAACTGTACCGGCCCCGCGGCTGCCGCAACTGCCGGGAAACCGGCTACACCGGGCGAACGGGAATTTACGAACTGCTGCGGAACGATGCGACCATTCGCAAACTCTGCACCGAACATGCCAGCTCCGGTCAGATTCGGGATTATGCCCTCCGACAGGGCATGATCACTCTGCGGCAGGCTGGCTGGAGAAAAGTGATCGAAGGCGTCACCAGCGTGGAGGAAGTGCTGCGGATTACCCGCGGCGACGCCACCTGACCGGCCGCGGGAACCCTCGCCGAAATCATCGTGCATTAACCGCCTCACTGCTCCTGAGAAAACACCCGCCCGCTGTCCGGGTTAGACCTGACCAGCCTGCTGTTTGAAACGACCGATGGCCGACTTCCACTACATCGCCCGCAACCTGGGCGGCCAGCAGATCGACGGAACCGTTTCCGCCGCCAGCCAGCGGGATGCGCTGGCTTCGCTGACGGCGCGGCAGCTGTTCCCCGTGCGGGTGGAACTGCTGGAAGACGCCATCGAGGTGCAGAACCAGTCGGCCCGCCGGGTCAAACCGCATGTTCTGGCCGCCTTCTATGGCCAGATGGCCGACCTGCTCACCGCGGGCGTGCCCCTGCTGCGGTCGCTGGAACTGCTGCGGGACAAGGCCAGCGATCAGTCGCTCAAAGCAGTCCTGGCCGATGTGCAGGCCCAGGTGGCGGAGGGCACCTCGCTGACGGAATCGCTCCGCAGTCATCCCCGGGCCTTCGACGAACTGGCTGTCAGCATGGTGCGGGCTGGCGAGGAAGGCGGCTTCATGGAGGATGTCCTCCGCCGGATCGCGATGTTCACCGAACATCAGGAAGCCCTTCGCAGAAAAGTGCTGGGAGCGCTGGTTTACCCGTCGTTCCTGCTGTTCATGGGCCTGGGCATTGTGGCCGCCATGCTGGTGTTTTTTGTGCCCCGGTTCGAGCCGATTTTCGCCCGCCTGGCCGAACGGGGCTCGCTGCCGCAGGCCACCGTCGTGCTGATGGCCATGAGCACCATTCTGCAGGATTACTGGCTGCTCGTGCTGATCGCCGTGGGTGTCTCCGTCGTGGCCATCAGACGATGGATGGCAACCGAAGCCGGCAAACTGCGGTTCGACGGACTCCGGCTGGCCAGCTGGAAGTTCCGCCTCGGTCGCAATGGTCCGCAGATCGTACTGGGGGCGGGAGAACTGTCCCGCAGTCTGTCGTTATCCCGCTTCTGCCGGATCCTCGGCACGCTGCTGAAGAACGGGGTGCCCATTCTGCATGCACTGGAAATCGCCCGCGATGCCACCGGCAACATGGTGCTGAGCCGGGCCATCGCCGAAGCGGCGGAAAGTGTCTCCTCCGGTCGCTCGCTGGCGGTCCCGCTGTCGGTCAGCGGCCAGTTTGCCCGCGAAATTGTGGAAATGATTTCGGTGGGCGAAGAAGCCAACAATCTGGAAAATGTGTTGATCGGAATATCTGACAACCTGGAACGATATACGGGGCGACGTATTGATGTCGTCGTCCGCCTGCTGGAACCCCTGATGCTGCTGATGATGGCAGCCATTGTCACATTCGTCATCGCAGCGCTGTTGCTGCCGGTCCTGAATATGTCGAGCGCATTTTGAATGGACGACTTCCTGCGAGTGATCCGCCTCAGGGCACCGGGCCCTGTGCCTCCGTATGCAATCGGAGCGGGCAACGCGGTCAGTGAATACACTCCCGCCTCCCTGAAAACCAATAACTGAACTCCCCGATCCGAAAGAGACCGCTCCCATGCAAAATCACTTCCACCCCCATCGCCGCGTACAACGTTCGGGTTTCACTCTCCTGGAACTGCTCATCGTCCTCGCGATTATCGTGGCGATCGCCGCCATGGTCGCCCCGAACCTGTTGAGTCGACGCCGCGAAGCGAATGAAGACATCACCCGGACAACGATCAAGAACGTCGAAGATGCGCTCAAGCAGAAGTCCGCTCACAATGACGGTGAGTATCCAACAGGTGGCGAAGAGGTGATCA
>JAGQPV010000494.1 GCA_020426545.1 Planctomycetaceae bacterium | reverse complement strand
GGTTCGGAGTTGTGCCGGCAGGTGCTTTCCTTCCAGCCGGCCGAACTGATCCTGCTGGACCAGTCCGAAAACGGCATGTTCCGCATTCAGAATGAGCTGCTGCCGATTGCCGGCCCGGTGAAACTTCGCTGTGTCATCGCCGATGTCTGTGACGCCGAGACCATCGGCACCTCAATGCGGGAATGCCAGCCGGATATCGTCTTCCATGCGGCGGCCTACAAGCATGTGCCGCTGATGGAAGAAAACCCCCGCCAGGCAGTCAATAACAATGTGATCGGGACCCGCACCGTGGCTGATGCGGCTCACGAATGCGGTGTCAGCCGGTTCGTGCTGATTTCAACCGATAAAGCCGTCCGTCCGTCCAGCGTGATGGGATCGACGAAGCTGGTGGCCGAGAAGTATCTGCAGGCCCGGGCGCTCGATTCCGACACGAGTTACATTACAGTTCGTTTCGGGAACGTATTGAATTCCGATGGCAGTGTCGTGCCGACCTTCCGGTCTCAGATTGAAGCCGGTGGCCCACTGACGGTAACGCATGAGGAAATGCGGCGATTCTTTATGACCATCCCGGAAGCCGTGCAGCTGGTTCTGCAGGCGGGAGCATCCGGCAGTTCCGGAGATGTGCTGATTCTGGATATGGGAGAGCCGATCCGGATTATGGATCTGGCCCGGGATATGATTCTTCTGTCCGGACTGAGATACCCCGAAGATATCGATATTGAAATCAGCGGTATTCGTCCCGGTGAAAAGCTGGTCGAAGAACTGCTGTATTCCTCGGAACAGACTTCCCGCCGAATCCACGAAAAGATCTACTGCTCCAGCCGGCAGGCTGTGCTGAACCTCGAACAGCTGGATCATGAAATTCGGCAGCTCAGCCGGGCAGTCGATGAAGGTGCCGAGCCGGCCCGCACTGCGCTGGCTGCTCTGGTGGCGCAGCTGGTCGAACTGGAAGACCGGGTGATCGAAGACCCGACATTCCGGGCCATCGGCAGCGAACAGCCGCAGACCGAACCACAGCCTGTCCGTCGTGCAGCCTGAAGTGACATCTGCAGAATTCCACCTGTCTGTACCATCAGTTCGCACCTTTCACCGGCATCCGGCATTTCCCTCAACTGCCGGGTAATCTCAGGAAGTGGCTGCAGGAAACAGGAACAGTGTTCCACCCGCGGCAGGTGCTGTGGCATGGTGCGCTGCAGGTATTGTTGTAAAACTGCCAATCTGCTAAATGCTGTAATCTGTCGCACATTCAGTAATGGGAAGCAGCGGGAACGCTCTTCTCTGTCAGCGGGCCTCGGGCTGCCTGGCAGCACCATGGATATCAGGACTGTCATGCATGGGACGGACTGTCAGGTTTATCAGTTTCCTGCGTGGGCAGGCCGAGTACTGCGGACTGCTGCCGTCCGATGAGAAGACCGCGGGGGCTTCATCGGCCAGGCTGCTGACCGTGCTGGTCCTGCTGGCACTGGTGGTGCGCGGTGTCATGGCTCTGCTGCTGACTTCCGTCTGCGATGATGCACATTTCTACATGTCGCTGGCGAAGGCATTAAACGCTGGCGATCTGCAGCAGGTCTTCAGTTATCTCAGTCTGAATATTTATCCTCCACTGCTGGCGGGTTTAAGTCGACTGGGGGGCGACTGGATGCTGGTGGCCAAGCTGTGGGGTGTAGTGATTTCCAGCCTGGCTGTGCTGCCGTTATATGGATTCACCCGCCGGGTGTTTGATGCCCGGATCGCTGCGGCCGCCGGTTTTCTGTATGTGCTGCACCCCGGATTAGTTGAACTGAGCGTGGAGCCGGTTCGCGAATCGACATTCTGGTTCCTGTTTCTGCTGGGGCTGTACCTTTCCTGGCGATCCGTCGAGGAACGCAGCTGGTTGCTGTTCGCTCTGAATGGCGTGGTGATCGCCCTGGCGATTCATACCAGAACCGAAGGCTGGCTGCTGGTTCCGGCACTGGTGTACTGGGCGTTCGTCACAGGCTGGGAGAACCGCCCGTACCGGTCGGGGCTGGCTCTGGGGACGGTGCTCTGCCTGCTGATGACGCCCCTGCTGATTCTGACGGTCAATGTCACACTCCTGCAGGGTCATTCCCGGTGGGAGCTGGGGCGGATGGAGCACCTCAGCATGGGCCTGGTCTGGCTCAGTTCCCTCTCCGGAAGCGAAAGTGAGCCTCCTCAGCGTCCTGCTCCTGTGTGGGATACTCCTCCCATAAACGCTGCTCCCACTGCAGTTGGTCCCGCTGCCGCTGCTGTTCCGGTGGCAGACTCTGCGGCAGATGCTGTTGCGGAGAAGAGCCCTGGCCGGCTGATGGCACTGCTGGGATATGTCCTCCTTTATTTTCGTGCCGTGTGCAGCGCGATCGAGCCGCTGTATCTGCTGCTGACGGGCGTGGGGCTGTACTGCGGAAGACAGCATCTGCTGGAACGGCGCAGGATTGTTCTGTCGCTGCTGGTGGCTGCGGTAATGGGCGCCGTCTGTGTTTATGCCGGTTTCACGATCGTTTCTCTGAACCGCATGCAGATTAACGACCGCTACTTCTTTACTGCTATGCTGGCCTGGCTGCCTTTCACGGGGATTGGCCTGCTGGCCAGCATCGAGTGGCTGCGACAGCTCAAGTGGTTCCTGCCGCCGCATCAGCAGCGGGGAATGCTGGTGGCTCCGGTTCTGCTGGGAGTGATGATGCTGACCGGAACGGCTGATGCCTGGTCTTCCACTCATGGCAAACGGGAAGCTGAGGCCCGCCTCGGAGCCTGGCTTGGCGAACACTACGGCCCGATCGAGACCGTGGTGTCAAACACGGCTGGTGTGCGGGCCGGATATTTCGTGACTGGCCGACTGCCGGAATCCGAATCGAGTTCTCATCCGCTGCAGGAACTGGTTGTCACCAGGAATCCGGACCTGGTGATCATCGGCACCCGCCGTATGAAGCAGCCGCACAAAGACAGGCTGGTCAGGTATGTGACCGAGTCCACCGAGCCACCACTGCAGCGGGCCACTGTCCCGGAAGAGTTCTCCGACTTCGTGGTCCTGCAGTCCGCCCGCCTGGTGGCGCGGCAGGCTGCAGCGAAGAAGACCGTTTTGACGGCCGGGAATACCTCAGCGCGGTCCGCTCACTGACGGAAGTGACTGCACTGACGGGACCGGCCGCCCTCGCAGGTTAGGAGCGGCACCGGCCAGGTTTTCGGAAAGCACGGGACGCACGAATTCAGGCAATCAGCCCCGGAATCACATGACCGTGCACGTCGGTCAGCCGGCGATCAATCCCGTCATGACGGACGGTGAGCCGTTTGTGGTCGATCCCCAGCAAGTGCAGGATGGTGGCGTGAATATCGTAGACCTGTGTGGGGTTGTCGCGGTCCAGCGGCTTGTAGCCCCACTCGTCCGACTCGCCACAGGTGACGCCGCCGCGGATCCCGCCGCCGCACAGCCAGTTGGTAAACACGTATGGATTGTGATCGCGGCCTCGGCTGCCCTGTGAACTGGGCATGCGGCCGAATTCCGTCGTCCACAGCACGATGGTGTCATCCAGCAGGCCCCGCTGCTTCAGGTCTTTGATGAGGGCTGCGGTGCCGATGGCCATGCCCCGGGCCAGCGGCCCGTGGTCGCGTTCGATGTCCTCGTGTGAATCCCAGTTCCGGCGGGGGAAACCGTTGTCGTTGCCGGACCAGATCTGCACGAACCGCACGCCCCGTTCGAGCAGCCTCCGCGCAATCAGGCACTTGCGGCCGAAGTACTCGGCTTCCTCCCGCGGGTTAATGATGTCGGGGTAGGTGGCGCCCGGCTGGTCGAGGCCGTACATCTTCAGGATATGCTTCGGCTCGCCGGAAAGGTCGAGCGCCGCGGGGGCGCTCAGCTGCATTCTGGCGGCCAGCTCGTAAGAGCGAATGCGGGCCTCCAGCCGGGAATCCCCTTCCCGCTGTTCCTGGTAGCGGCGGTTCATGCGGTTCAGTAGCGTCAGCCCGTCGCGGTCTCCTTCCGCCGTGACGAAACCCTCCGGTGCGGAGAGGTCGGCAATCGGGTTCTTCCGCTGCGGAAAAATGGCCGTGCCCTGGGAACTGGCCGGCAGAAAGGCCGAGCCCCAGTTCTTCGGCCCGTTGCTGGCATAGCCCCGGTGATCGGGCAGCACGACGAACGTCGGCAGGTCTTCGTTGATCGCGCCCAGTCCATAGCTGATCCACGAACCCATGCCGGGAAAACCGGGACGCTGAAACCCGGTGGCCTGCAGATACGTGGCCTGGGAATGCACGCCCGTTTTGCCTTCCATGTTATGCACGAAGGCCATGTCGTCCACGCATTCGCCCAGCGGCGCAACGACCTCGCTGAGCATTTTCCCCGACTGCCCGTACGGCGAAAACTGGAAGGGAGATTTCATCCACGGACCAAGGCCGTTCTGAAAGGTCTCCACCGGCTCGCCAAAGTCGGATTTCTCGCCGTGGTGCCGTTCCAGCTGGGGTTTGTAGTCCCACAGATCCACATGACTGGCCGCGCCGCCCATAAACAGCTGCACCACACGTTTTGCCTTTGGCGGGTGATGCAGCACCTGGACCGCCCCCGCTGTGGAGGCCCGGGCTTCCTCCTGCAGCATCATCGCCAGTGCCAGGGCACCGAAGCTGGAACCGCTCTGCTGGAGGAACATTCTGCGACTGTGCATGATTGGTGTCTCCCTGTCGGAGGC
>JAGQPV010000493.1 GCA_020426545.1 Planctomycetaceae bacterium | reverse complement strand
GCAACCGGCTGAAGCAGCTGGTGCTGGCGATGCACAACTATGCCGACACACACCAGGAAATGCTGCTGCCCTACAAGATTGACAGTGTGGCCCAGCAGCAGTGGGTCGAAGCGGGCTATTCCGGTGCGGTGCGGGGCACCATTCGTTACTGGTTCGGGGAAGTCAACGAAGACGAGGCCGACCCCGCGCAGCAGCTGGATTTCAGCCGGGGTTATCTTTCCCCGTATATGGAAACCAATCAGGCGGCGTTCCAGTGTCCGGACTTTGGCCCCGATCAGGTGGATCTGGTGCGGTTCGGGAAGATGGCTTCCGGCTTTGGCTATAACGGCCAGCTGGGTCCGGGAACAACCTACGATGCCAACTGGCCGCCGGTACTGGATGGCTCAACGCCCGTTTCCTACCGCTTTCGTGACGTGATGCAGATGACGCAGACCATCGCCTTCGCCGACAGTGCGCAGGTGAAATACACCCTGCAGCTGGAAGAAAACTGGCGGCTGGAGCCACCCAGTGCCAACTATCCCACGGTCCATTTCCGCCATTCCGGGCAGACGGCTAACGTGGCCTTTCTGGATGGGCATGTCGAAACCAGGCAGCGGCACTGGCTGCTGGAAGTTCCGGGAAGTAATTACATGAGCCAGCCTCAGGCCGACCTGACGGCTGAGAAACTGCTGGGACACGTGAGCGACGGCAACCTGCAGGATCCCGCCCTGCGGGACGAACTGTACGACCGGAAGTAACAGAGCCCGTTCGCCGGTGACGTCACCCGAGAGGCCGCGTTCCCTGTTGCTCCTGCCGTCGTAAATGCTGCTGCTTTCAGAGCAGTCGATTCGTTCATACCGGAAACATAACGGAACCCTGACTGATGGAAATTTCCAATTGGCGCGTCTGGCTGACAGCCTCTGTGCTGCTGCTTGCTGCCTTTCTGACTGTTCCCCGGCTGTGGAGTGGCCCCAGCCGGGCCGCGGCCATGAATGCCGAACGGACGATGGTCTTCGTCTGCAGTGAGACCGGTACGGTCTATACCGGCATTCCGCGAACGACCCCCGCAGCGAGCCCGGTGACCGGCAACCAAACGCTGATGCCGGGCTGGTACTGCCCCCGGTGCAATAAGTGGTACGCCGGGCCCGGCATGGAGACTGTGCAGCGGAGTCGTCGTGCGCCCCTGTGCGAAATCTGCCGACAGCCGCTCCTGGTGGAGGGGCCGCCTCCGGCGATGGCGGCCACCTTACCGGTGACTGAATAACGCCCGGCTGCCCGCTGATCGGGTGGCGAATCTCAGACAAAGGCCGCTCCGAGAGGGCATTGCCCGGCGAAATTGCGTATTCTGCAGCTCACATTCCACATCCGAGAGATGGAGACCTCACATGTTTCAGCCCAGACTGGCTGTTGTTGCCCTGCTGATCGTGCTGGCTGCGGTGTCGCGGCTGGTGAACCTGCCGTGGAATCTGGCCCCCATTGGTGCGCTGGCTCTGTACTGTGGCGTCTATTTCCGCAACCGGCTCGTCGGGCTGTCTGTCCCGCTGCTGGCCATGTTCGCCAGCGATATCGGCCTGGGCCTGTATCACCAGAACGTATCGTTCTATGCCTTTCATCAGCTGGTGCCGTTCACTTACGGGTGCTTCGCCATCTACTTCCTGCTGGGCATGACCGTTCGCCAGCACTGGAACGCAGTCGATGGGGCATCCGCCGGCAAGGGGGAAGTGCAGTCCTCCACGGCGGCAGTTCACCAGAGCAGAGAGGGCGGCGGCCATCGCGCCAGATGGACGAAAGGTCTGTCTCTGGCGGCCAGTACAGTGGGTGCCGGGCTGATGTTCTTCCTCATTACCAACGTTGCGACCTGGCTGCTGTTTCCCACGTATGCGAAGTCTGTGGTGGGTCTGCTGGAGTGTTTCTGGGCGGCTGTGCCGTTCTATCGTTCGACGATTGCGGGCGATGTGGTTTTCGTGGCACTGCTGTTCGGCGGTACGACACTGGCACAGCAGATGGTGCCCGCCAACGTTCGCGACAGGTTTCTGCAGCCGGAATAATGCCCGGATAACTCGTCGGGCAACTGGAGCAGCTGAACGATGTCTCCGCGAATTGTCTCCCTGATTCCCAGCGCGACCGAAATTGCGGCTGCGCTGGGGTTCGCGGATCAGCTGGTCGGCCGGTCGCATGAGTGCGATTTTCCACCGCAGGTCTCGCGATTGCCGGCCTGTTCCAGTGCCCGCTTGGATATTAACGCCTCCAGCGGGGAGATTGACCGCCGGGTGAAGGATGTCCTGCGGAATGCGGTTTCGGTGTACGACGTGCATACCGACGTCCTGGAACAGCTGGCGCCGGATTTCATTCTGACGCAGACTCAGTGCGAGCTGTGTGCCGTCAGTCTGAAGGATGTGCAGCAGGCCGTCTGCGAGCTGTATTCTTCCGAGCCGGAAATTGTGGCCCTGGAGCCCATGTGCCTGGCGGATGTGTGGGACGATATTCTGCGGGTGGCAACGGCACTCGACTGCCGGACAAGAGGGGAGCAACTGGTCCAGCAGCTGCAGCAGCGGCTCGACCAGCTGAAACAGCAGACGGAACACCTCCCGGACCGGCCTACCCTGTGCTGCATCGAGTGGACGGACCCGCTGATGGCCGCCGGCAACTGGATTCCCGAACTCGTGGAACTGGCAGGCGGGCGAAATCTGTTCGGCACCGCGGGCGAACATTCTTCCTGGCTGGACTGGCCCGCCATTCAGCAGGCCGATCCCGATGTGATCGCCATCATGCCCTGCGGGTTTGATCTGCCCCGCAGTCGGCGGGAAATGGCACCGGTCATCAGCCTGCCAGGCTGGGCCGACCTGCGGGCTGTGCGCGAACAGCGGGTGTTTGTGACCGACGGGAACCAGTATTTCAACCGGCCCGGCCCCCGGCTGGTGGAGTCTGCCGAGATTCTCAGTCAGGTGCTGCATCCCGATCTGTTCGCCCCGGAGCATCACGGGACCGGCTGGCAGCGGCTCTGAGCGACTGGAATGCCAGTTATCGCGAACGACCGGTCCGCCATCCGGTACGGCAGTATGTGCCGAAGTCGGCTGTACAAAACGGGATCGGCAGTTCCTGCCGGAAATGGGCTGAATGGTCTTGCGGCAGATTCTGCCAGTCGATAAGGTTCCGCCGCTTCGCACGGGTTTCCGAAACCCGCCTCTCCTCATTTCGTGCGAAGTTCCACATCTCAGCCCGAAGCAGTGCCTCTCAAGCCGTGCTTCTCCAGGCTGACTCCCGTCTCATTCAAAGACTCTCCGAAATTCTGCTGATGTCCGGACGTTCTGTTCCGGAACCGCCGCAGGCTGAAACTCCCAGCATCGGCCAGGATTTGCGGACAGCCACTCACACTATCTGCTGATGCGATCGCCCGATTCTGGTCGCAACGGAGACGTCTCCATGAATCATCCGTCATTCGGCCAGGTTACATCAGTCATGTGTCTGACAGTGCTTTGCGTCGGTCTGACTGGCTGCAATGCCACGAATGCACGCGTCGCCAATGCCATCGGTGAAGCCCACTACCGGCAGGGCAACTACACCGCGGCCCGGGCCGATTTCTTCCGCGCCGTGGCCGATGCACCCGGTAAGCCGGATTATCTGAACAATCTCGCCAGTGCCATGCGGCGGCAGGGTGATCTGGCAGCGGCAGAACAGACCTGGAAAATGGCGCTGACCAGCAGCCCGGAACACCAGCCCAGCTGGCACGGACTGGCGGCCATGCTGAAGGATCAGGGGCGGGTGGCGGAAGCCAGTTCCCTGCTCAACAGCTGGGCGGCCAGTCAGCCGCAGTCGCCCGGTGCACAGGTGGAGCTGGCCTGGCTGCATCGCGAAACGGGCAACTATGCCGCCGCCGAGCAGTCGCTGCGGCAGGCACTGCAGCTTCAGCCGAACCATCCCACCGCCACGGCCCACCTGGGACAGCTCTACCAGGATACCGGCCGGGGAGAACAGGCACTGGCCATGTACCAGCGTTCGCTGACTCAGAACTGGCGTCAGCCGGAAGTCCAGGCCCGCGTCGCTTCGCTGCAGCCCATGTTCGGTTCCCGCTTCGCTTCCAGTCAGCTGGCTGCCCGTCCGCCGCTGGCGGGCAACAGCTACAGTTATGCAGCTTTCCCGCAGCCGGGGGCAGGCTATTCGGCCGTGGCGATGAACTCCAGTCCTCAGTTCTACCAGGCCTGGTCGGCCGGTAGCGCGTATCCTCTGGTCGGCCAGACGCCCGCCTATGCCCAGCTGCCCGGCTATGGTTACGCCCCCATGTATGGACCGGTGACTCCTCAGACGGCAGCTGCTCCCGGCACGGCCGGCACCACCGCCGAGCAGCCTGTCCCCGTGCCCCCGGCAGCTGCCTGGCTGCAGCCCATTACGACCGACGAAATGCGTTCGGCCGCGGGGGCCCCGGCGAACGGCAACACGGCCGCTGCCCCGACGGGAACGCCCGCGCCGGCCAATGCGGCTGCCCGCACGGCGAATGCCGGTTCGGGCCAGTCTCCCATGTCCGCCGGAACGCCGACGGCCGCCAACCCCATGCAGCCTGCTGCCAGCCCGATGCCGGTGAATCCGATGCCCGTCAGCCCCATGTCTCCCGCGGCCAACGCCAACTGACGCGCGGGATGGGTTTGCCGGGGTGTTTACAGCGCAGAGTCTCCCAGCCAGAATGGACCGGAAACCATTC
>JAGQPV010000492.1 GCA_020426545.1 Planctomycetaceae bacterium | reverse complement strand
CCGTAGAGAACCATCAGGCAACGGTCTGTGCGACTGATATTGCCCGCATTGACCCTGGCCAATCGAAGATGGCCGGCACAGCCGGCCCTACTTTCCCTGAGCCAGCCAGCAGTGGCACCCGAGGGCCGACATGGTGCACTACAGCTGGTGCTGCCAGCCGCTTCGTTCCAGCGGAATCAGCGAACCATCGGCCTGCCGCAGCTGGCAGCCGGAGCCCGCGTGAATACTGCCGATGTCGGTCAGCGGGCAGCCGGGCAGATCGAGGGCCAGCAGCCGGGCTGCATCATCCGGGGCAGCGGTCAGCAGCAGTTCGAAGTCTTCCCCGTCAGACAGAGCCCGCACCAGCGCCGGTTTCTCTGCGGTGGCCTGGCGATGGGCCTCCGGGGTGAGGGGAATACGGGCCGCTTCCAGCACGGCGGCGACCTGGCTTTCGTCGAGAATATGGTGCAGGTCGGCGGCCAGCCCGTCGCTGATGTCGATCATCGCATGAATCGGCGCGGTCTGCTGCATGGTGAGTGCTTCCCGCACGCGGGGCGTGAAGCTGGCATGGTGACCGGACAGGCTCCCTCCCAGTGAGCCTGTGACCAGAATGCGGTCTTCCGGCAGGGCACCACTGCGGCACACCGGGCCAGCTGCGCTCGACTGCCCGCAGACTGTCACCGAGATCACCAGCGGGCCATCCCATGCATTGGTGTCTCCGCCGGCCAGCGACATGCCAAATGGCCGGGCCGCGTCGAGCACACCTTCGTGCAGCTCGAGGGCGAAACTGGCCGAGCGACCACGCGGCAGGGCCACGGTGACGAAGGCGGCCAGCGGTTCCGCTGCCATGGCGGCCAGGTCACTTAAATTGACAGCCAGTGCCTTGCGACCCGCTTCCCGCGGAGTCAGCGGCGGAAAGGTAAAGTGAGTCCCTTCCATCAGCATGTCGGCCGCAATCAGCAGCTCCCGCCCCGCTGCGGGCGAGAGGATGGCTGCATCATCGCCGATGCCGAGCCGCACCGCCGGGTGAACCACCTGCCGTTCCCGCAGCAGCCGGATCAGATCGAATTCACCCGGGGCCTTGCCATCTGCCATGAATCAACCTGCCTCGGACCGCCGGTCGCAGGCAGAGATTCAGTTGCCCGCGGCAGCGTCCAGATGACCGAACAGCGTTTCGCCACCCCGCAGGATGTAGAACTTCAGCGGGTTGAAGCTGGCGAACTGAGCGTGATCCAGCACATAGGTAATGTTCTCTTCCGAGACAGTTTCCCAGATGTGCAGCCCGACGAGAATATCTCCCCGGCGGATTCCGTTCAGAAAGGCCGGGCTTCCCGAGCGAACCGCAGTCACCCGCATTCCGCCCCGGTACCGGGTTCCGCGAATCTCGGCATTCTGTCCGCTGACGGGGGCCAGCTTCATGCCCAGAACCTGCCAGCCGCGGGTTTCCTCTTCGTCGGATTTCTCGGCCACATGCACCACGCTCTCGGCGGTGACGGGGGCCGGTCCCCGGCGGGCCAGTTCCAGCTGCAGCGTGCGGGTTTCATCGTTCCGGCGGACGGCAATCCGGATGGCTTCGCCCGGCGTATGATTGAGCAGGGCCCGCTCCAGATCGACATTGTCGATCACGTTCAGGTCGCCGGCCCGCAGCACGATATCGCCGGGCTGAAAGCCGGCTTTGGCGGCCGGACTGTCGGGGCTGGCACTCTGTACGACCAGCTGGCGTTCGGCACCCTGTTTGACGTCGCGGGCCAGCAGCCCGTGCCAGTTATGGTCGATCCGCTCGATGCTGATCAGCCGGGCAATCACGCGGCGGGCATCATCGATGGGGATGGCAAAGCCGATCCGCTGGGCACCGGCCCGAATGGCCACATTGATGCCGATGACCTCACCGTTGAGATTCAGCAGCGGGCCGCCACTGTTGCCGGGGTTGATGCTGGCGTCGGTCTGAATCAGGTTCTCGTAGGACTGCTTCTCGTTCACTTCCACATCGCGGGAGAGTGAACTGACAATGCCCGAGGTCACCGTGTGTTCGTACCCGAAGGCATTGCCCACCGCGATGACCGTTTCACCGAGCATCAGATCGGAAGAGGTCCCCATCGGCATCACCGGCAGCTTGCCAGTGGGGTCGATCCGGATAATGGCCAGATCCTGCCGCTGGTCGATGGCAATGGTGCGGGCCGTGTAGGCCGATCCGTCGTGCAGGGTGACCCGCAGCGAATCCACCCCGTTCACCACGTGATGATTCGTGACAATATAGCCACGTTCATCCACAATGATGCCGGTACCCATACCGCTGATTTTGCGGTTTTTCCCGTTGCCAAACAGCGCATCACCGCCTGTGGCGGTCTTCTCACTGTGGATGTTGACCACTGCGGTCCGGGCTCGCTTCACCGCTTTCACCAGAGGTGTTTCGCGGGGATTATCAGCGGCCTGTGCAGTGGCCACCATCATCACAAGGAAGATGGCAGCTGTCGACCGGAGGTTTTTGATTTGCTTCATCATAAGGAAGAGCTGCTCGTGGGAAGGCCTCGCGAATCGTAATGCGGGCGCTCCGTCTACCGGCCGGAGGGCGATCCATCGGGTCTCCGCTCCCCCGTCATCGTCCTTTCCGTCCCGGGCTCTTGAACGGCCTGGGTGCGGCACGCATAGTTTGCCATCTCCCTCCGCGAACGGTTGTAACGGCTTTGATCAGGCCAACTCCCGACAATTGACTCAAGACGCGCGGCTCGACTTCCGGTCGCAGCAGGCCCCGGGCGGGCCTGGTGGCGCGCCCTTTCGGGAAACCCGCTACAATCGGTATAAATTGACGCGCGCAACCGGTGCGGTCCTGCCCTGCGGCATTGTCGGCTGCGCCCACCGCCGCAAACCGGGACGTTCCCGCTGGCCGGCTTGACAGAGAGTTCAGAAAATCATTTCCCGAAACTCCCCGACTGCCGGGAGAGCTATTCCGAAAGGTCGGCCCAGGTGGCACCATCGGCACGACGCGAACAGATTGCCCAGCTTCTCAGTGACTCCCCGGAGGACGTGTTCCTGCGGTACGCACTGGCTCTGGAGACGGCAAAGGATGGAGAAACGGCCGAGGCCATCAGCCAGCTGGCGGCCCTGACCGCGGCCGAACCGGATTACGTGCCTGCCTGGTTTCAGCAGGGACAGCTGCTGGCCCAGGAAGGACAGACCGACGAAGCAGCCATTGTGCTGCGGCAGGGAATCGAAGCCGCCCGCCGCACCGGCGACGAGCACGCACTGGCCGAAATGACCGGTTTCCTCGACACGCTGTGACCGCCGGCAAACCACCGGGCGCAAGGGACGGCAGCCCGCTCGCTGACTGGCGCCGGGGAATGGGGGAATGGCAGCGTAGAAGGCTCATGGGGGAAACGTGGCTCGCCCGGTACGGCCCGGTTTCTCCTGGCGGAACAGAGCACCGGGGGAGACCTCTTCAATACACCTCCAATTTACCCCGGTGGCGCGGCGGGGGAATTGCCCGGGCCGGGCACGTGCCTGTGGATCTAGTGTTCCTGCTGCCGGTATTCTGTGAGCTGCCGCTTCTTCTGGTCCGCACCGCTCAGCGGCCCGGGTTTCCCTGCTGGCCCCGCGGGGAATTTTTGCGGACTGTGAACCCGGTTGACTGTTCTGAAATGCGGGAGGATCGCCAGCGTGCCACTTCATCCCCGGTTACCGGCCACCAGATTCCCTCACCTGGCCGAACCATCGTTCGACAGGCTGTGCGCGAAGCTGTCCGAACTGACGGCGCAGCTGGAGCAGCCCGGAGTCTGGCCCCGGGAACAGCTGTCTCTGCTGGGGGAAGCGGGTGTCGCCGGCTGGGTGATACCGCAGGAATTCGGGGGAGCGGCCATTCCATCCGCTGAACTGACAGTGGGTTACGAACGGCTGGCCGCCTCCTGCCTGATGACGGCTTTCGTGCTCACACAGCGAAACGGTGCCTGCCAGCGGCTGGCGGTTTCCACCAACGACAGCCTGAAGCACGAGTTCCTTCCGCCGCTCTGCCGGGGTGAACTGTTCGCCACGGTGGGGATTTCCCACCTGACGACCTCCCGGCAGCATGTGCGCACACCGGCTGTCCAGCTTGAGCAGGACGGCGACGCCATTCTGCTGCAGGGCAGTATTCCGTGGGTTACGGGGGCTCCACACGCCGACTTCATTCTGACAGGCGGTACCTTTACCGATGGCCGGCAGGCTCTGTTGTTTCTGCCGGTGAGCGAACGGGGGGTGACGGTGGAGGAACCACCCACGCTGCTGGCGATGAATGCCTCGCAGACCGCCTCCGTCCGGCTGCAGGATGTTCGTCTGTCGCAGCGGTTTCTGGTGGCCGGGCCGGTGAAACAGGTGATGCAGACCGGGCAGATTGGTGGAACCGGATCGCTGACCACCAGCGCCCTGGCCATTGGTGCCGCCGCTGCCAGCATCGAACGGATGATGGCCGAAGCCGAAAAGCGGCCGGAACTGGAAGAAAGCTGTTCCGCCCTCGCCAGCGACTGGAGCCGGCTGTACCGCGACCTGACCGAAGCTGCCATCCACCCGGATGACGCCGCTGCCCGGGGCGTCAATTCCGAATCCATCCGGCGGCGGGCCAATTCCCTCGTATTGAGAGCGGCCCAGGCCAGCCTGGCCGCCTCCAAAGGGGCTGGTTTTGTTTCAGGTCATCCGGCGGAACGGGCCGTGCGGGAAGCCATGTTCTTTCTGGTCTGGTCCT
>JAGQPV010000491.1 GCA_020426545.1 Planctomycetaceae bacterium | reverse complement strand
CGCCTGGTGTGGCTCCCGACGCAAGCACAATCTGAGCGAGACCGCCGTGCGGGTGGTGTTGTCGCCGGACGGGCCGGCACGATAAAAAGGCGCCAGCACGCATCAACCACCGGTCAGGACAGATCCTGGAGACAGAGGCTCGGATGCCACACCAGACACGCAACGTGAAACCAGGCACCACGGAACGCACCGTTCGTACCGATGACGGACAGACCCTGCAGGTTCCCGCTGACTGGGAACTGCTCCCCCCGGGAGACGCCGCACTGACCCGCCGGGTGAAGTCGGGCGGCCCCTGCTGGACGATGCAGGAGAAAAAAGGCCGCAAGCTGTTTTCGCGGGGCGTGTGGGCTCCGGCGGTGCGAATCGCCAGCATCCGTGCGGAGCTGGAAGTCGAGCGTTCGACCGATTCCTACGCGCGAAAGCGGGCCGCCGATACCGCCCGCCGGGAACGGAAACAGGCCGAGTACGTGGAGGACTTCCACGGCGAGGTGCTGGCCTTCCTGGCCTTCCACCCGCAATACGCTGACCTGGCGGAACGGCTGGCCCAGGCGGTGACCACCCACGCCACGCCCGTGGGCAGCGGCACCGTGGCCCGAACCCAGCGGATCCCCGTCGCGCAGCGGGCCGAATCCGCCGTGATTGCCTGGCTGCGGCACCAGACGACAGCCTACGACAACATGAAAATTGCCCGCGTCAAAGGCAAACGCCGGGAAGTCCGCCGCATGCTGGCCGAGCAGTCCCGCCGGCTGCTGGAGAAATACCGCATGGGCCACGAGTCCGCCCCGGACACCTGCCCGCTGCAGCAGGCGCTGCAGAACGACTGAGGCCTAAAGTTCAGCAGGCCGGGCGAGGACGAGACCCGTGAACCCCGGAATCTCAGAGGCATGTTTGATTCCGCCCTGCAGGTGCGGTCGTTCTCGTAACGCGTCGGGAAACTGCTGGACACCAATGCCGCAGAGCGGATAATGAGAGTCCGCGCCTGAATGATATCGTCAGCGCCGTTCTCTCCGCGACAGGGGCTTTTCCCGGCACATCATTCGGTCATTCCAACCTGCCGCGTCCGCAAAGTGTGTGCGGAAAAAGTACAGGTTCAGTCACAGGAGACGCCATGTGTCATCTGCCGCGACGCGTCGTCATTCCGGTAATCCTTGCGGGACTGCTCATCCCGTCGGTTACGGTGGCCTGCAGTTGGGATTATGACACGATCAAGATGGAGCGGAACCGATTCCCGGAAACGCTCGAACTGATCACGGGGAAGTTCCTGCGGCACACTCCAGAGTTTTACGAGTGGCGGATACAGAACCGGCTGGACCGGCTGGAACGCGATCCGACGAACGCCGCTCTGCTGGACGATCTGGCGGTTGCTTACGACAAAACAGGACAGCACGACAAGGCCATTGAGACGGCCCTGAGGACCGAACGGATTCATCCCGGGCGGTATGAAACCGCGGCGAATCTCGGCACGTTCTACATCCACGCCGGGAGGCCTGCCGATGGCATACCGCACATCGACCGCGCCCTGAAGATTAACCCGGAAGCTCACTTCGGCCGGGAGAAGTATCAGAAGCTGCTCGTGGAATATGTGCTGCAGCGTCGGCAGGATGTTCCGTTCAGTTTCCCGCTGGCGGACGTCACGGACCGCACCGGAACGAACTCGGAAAGTCCGTCGGGTGATGTCGTCACCATGGACGATACGTTTGCTGACTTTCTGCAGGGGGATCGGCGCGAATTCCTGACGCCAGAGGAAACATCGGAGGCGGTGAAGGGCATTTCGGGCATGATGAAATTCGGTCAGCACGACTCCCCGGTGCTGCTCGAAGCGCTCGGGACGCTGCTGGTCCAGGAAGGCTACCGTCCTTCCGTCGACGCCAAACTCCTCGCTGCCCGTGCTTTCCTGAAAGCTTCAACCGAAGTCTCGGAAGAGTCAGCTCGCCTCGCCTATCGGGCGATGGCCACACGGGCGCTTCAGATGCAGGCCCCGCATGGCGGCAGCTCCACGGAAGAAGTGACTCTCCAGCAGGTCGAGGCAGACTTTGAGCAGGAACTCGCCGAAGCCCGGTCGTGGTACGCTGAACTCCGCAGTCGCGAGTTGTCCTGGATTGGTGAGGGAAAGAATCCCGAAGACGAATTCGACCGAGTGTACTACGTTGCACCGGAAGTATCCGGGATGGATGTAATCGACCCGATGACCCACGAAGAGCGGTGGCAGCGGCGGCTGTTGGGCGCAGGAATCGTTTGTGTGCTCGTCATCGCTGCGGGACTCGCCGGGACAGTCTTTCTCGTTCGGCGTGTCCTGGCCCGCAGAACTGCTGATCCGGGCCGGTCACCACCAGTAACGTAGGCCAGGTTGAGCCCTTCAATCCCGGCAATTGCGGGTGCGAAGCCATCGATGACCATTGAATGTGGAAAGATGGCTGGTCGCACTGGATGGCACGGCCCGGAGGAACGACGGGCGTGGTCTTTTCAGCTGTGGGATCTCAGACACTGGCAGGCAAGCTGCCAGTGCCACCCGATCGTGGGTTGCGTGGGTGAAGAAAACAATCGTCGCCCACTG
The DNA here is from genome assembly GCA_020426545.1 of Planctomycetaceae bacterium. Lineage (GTDB taxonomy): Bacteria > Planctomycetota > Planctomycetia > Planctomycetales > Planctomycetaceae > JAGQPV01. The sequence goes on along the minus strand of JAGQPV010000491.1, from coordinate 2,162 downwards.
CTCTGCTGTACCGTCGCGACCTGCTATTCCGTCACGATGGGTGGTGGTGGCTGGGACCATTCCCAGTTGGACCGGTACTCGATGTCGAGGTAGGGCGTTTCGACCAGGCGGCCGTTTTCTTTCCTTGAAATCATGCTGGCGTTGAGGATGCCGGTGGTCAGCAGGGTGCGTTCGACGGGCCAGGTGGCTTTGCCGGTTCGCATCATCTGTTCCACGCCCCGCACCAGATATGTGAAATGGGAATACGGGCGAACTTCCTGCAGCGAGAACAGGGTGGCGGGGTGCTTCGGCGGGCTGGCTGGATTTCCCGCCGGTTCGCTGCTGCTGGACTGGTCGGCTGGCTGCTCGCTGGCTGACTGATCGCTCACTGCCTGAGCGGGGCCGGGCTTCCAGGCTGCTGTGAATTCCACGGCCGTGCCATTGAGCATGAACATCAGCCCTCGCAGGCCGTCCCGGTATTCGATCACCACGACCGACGGGTTGCGGACGGATTCCGTCAGCGGTTTGTCGGCCCGTCTGCGGCGGGGGCCGGCATCCAGCGCGGCCTGCAGCAGTTCCGGGTCGTACAGTCCGGCTTCGCCGGCGGCCCACACGGCATCGCCCGTGAGGGCCTGCACCGATTTCACGCCGGTTTCACCACCTTTGCGGCGTTCGGCCAGGCACTGCAGGGCCTCCAGAGCATGAAAGCCGTAAGCTTCGTTCGAGCCGTATCCCACCACGATGATCTGCTCCAGCGGGGCTTCCTGCGGCACGTTGAGGGCGGGCTTCCGCTGGTAGGAAGGCAGTGAGGAACCCGCCATCAGCGGGATGTTCAGCCGCCGGGCCGTGCGGTAGATCGCGTCGGCCTCGCTCCAGGTGTGGGACAGGTGTTTGTCGCTGAAGACGGGAATCGACCGTCCGCTCTGCTCGATGACCCCGGCGATTTCCGTGAACAGCCGCAGCTTGGGGTACAGCTTCTGCTCGTTGACGTCTTTTTCATATTTGCCGTGCTCGGCGACCAGCAGCACGCCATCCACGGCCAGTTTTTCGCCGCCCAGAGTCAGAGCTCCGGTGATGGTGTCGAACACGGGCACGCCATGTTTCTTTGCCATCTCCAGGCCATATTCGCTGTGTTCCGGCTGGTCGATATACAGCGAAACCAGTTCCAGCCCGGGATACGGATCCTGGCCGTTCAGGTTCTCGCCGGCCATTAAGCGGCCGCAGATCACTTCCGGATGCGAATTCTTCCCGAACAGGGTGACCACGCCGGCGACGCGGATCTTCTCTTTCGCGGGGGTGCTGCTTGCGGGGGAGGTACCGGGTCTGGCGTCTGCCGTGGAGCCGGCGGGTTTCGCTTTCGCCGGTGGAAGTGGCTTCCCTTCAGCCAGCAGGACCGAAACACCGCTGGCGAGCAGCAGCAGCGGGCAGATCAGCAGCAGTGCGCTGCGACGAAGGTTCTCAGCGGAAAACCTGTGACCAGCGGCTGTTGTCGCTGTCGAACAGTCGGGCATCACGCAGCTCCCTCCAGGAGGACGGACTCTCCAGGCAGCTGGCAACGCATCAGCCAGACTGCATCTGTATGCAGCGTAGCGGATCGCGGGAATGGAAAAAACCCGCTCCGGCACCGGAACAGTCGGAACTTCCTGTTCAGTCGGTGCGTCCCTTCCTCTGTCGGCTGGTGATTCCTGTAGTCTGCAGCAGTCGTCAGCTGGATGTCCCTCTTCCTGTCTCCGCGGAGAGCTGCCCGATGTCACGTCACCCGTTCCTGCAGCCGCTGGCCATAGTGGCCGCGCTGACTGTCGGTTCCAGCCTGTTGTGGACCAGCATTCGCGCCGAACAGAATTCGCCTCAGCCGGAGCCGAAACCAGACAGGCAGGAGCAGCCGGACGATCAGGCTGCGGCCCGGTCCGCGAAGCCTGGGAATGCGGAAGCTGGCCAGCTGACAGAGGCTCTGGGAGGGACGGAACGCTACCTGACGCATCTGAGCACCGACAAGCCCGTCTACAAACCGGGTGAGAAGCTGTACCTGCGGGGGACCGTGCTGCACGCGGTAAAGCACACGCCACTGCCTGAAACGCTGCAGTCGCCGGCGATGATTCAGATTCTGGGGCCCAAGGGGGAAACCGTCGCCCAGGGGATGACGCAGCCGACGGACAGCGTGCTGGGTTATGCCTGGGAAGTGC
>JAGQPV010000490.1 GCA_020426545.1 Planctomycetaceae bacterium | reverse complement strand
ATGGCATTCCGGCGATCGCCATCGATCCGAAAGGCGACCTGGGTAACCTGCTGCTTTCCTTTCCGGAACTGCGTCCCGGGGACTTTCGTCCGTGGATCGATCCGGGGGAAGCCACCCGGGCCGGACGCACCGTGGACCAGTACGCTGGAGATGTTGCCGCGCGGTGGAAGAAGGGGCTGGCCGACTGGGGCCAGGATGGCGAGCGGATTGCCTGTTATCGTGAAGCGGTCGATATGGCGATCTACACGCCCGGCAGTTCGGCCGGGTTGCCGCTCACGCCGCTGCGTTCTCTGGCGGCGCCTCCGGCGGCCATCATGAACGATACCGACGCCTTGCGGCAGCAGATCACTTCGGCGGTTTCCGGCCTGCTGACGTTGCTGGGGCTGGATGCGGATCCGATTCGCAGTCGCGAGCATATTCTGATTTCCCGCCTGCTGGAGACCGCGTGGAAACAGGGGCAGTCGCCCGATATGGCCGATCTGATCCGTCTGATTCAGTCGCCTCCGTTCGACCGGATCGGTTTTCTGGATCTCGAAACGATGTTTCCGGCGGCGGAACGATTCAAGCTGGCCATGCAGCTGAATAACCTGCTGGCTTCTCCCGGGTTTGCCGGCTGGATGGAAGGCGAACCACTCGACATCCAGCGTCTGCTGTACACACCGGCCGGGAAGCCACGGCTGTCGATCATTTCGATTGCGCATCTGACCGACAGCGAGCGGATGTTCCTGGTGACGATTCTGCTGAGCGAGGTGCTGTCCTGGGCGCGGGCGCAGCCTGGTACGTCTTCGCTGCGGGCGATTCTGTACATGGACGAAGTGGCCGGGTACTTCCCGCCGGTGGCCAATCCGCCTTCCAAACCGCCGATGCTGACACTGCTGAAGCAGGCCCGGGCCTACGGGCTGGGCTGCGTGCTGGCGACGCAGAATCCGGTGGACCTCGACTATAAGGGGCTGTCGAATGCGGGGACCTGGTTCATTGGCCGCCTGCAGACGGAACGGGACAAGGCACGGGTGCTGGAAGGGCTGGAAGGGGCCTCGGCCACGGCTGGTTCCCGGTTTGACCGCAGCCGCATGGAAGCCACGCTGGCAGGCCTGGGCAGCCGTGTGTTCCTCATGAACAATGTGCATGATGACGAGCCCGATGTCTTTCACACCCGCTGGGCAATGTCCTATCTGCGCGGTCCGCTGACCCGCGATCAGATTCACTCGCTGATGGAAGACCGGAAGGCGGCACCGCCTGAAGCCGACGGGCTGGCCGGGGCTGCGGCGGAAATTTCCGCCGTTTCCGCCGCAACCGAGGCGGGCGGCGGGTCGCAGGAGCGACCGCTGATCCCGCCGGGAATTGAGGAATGTTTTCTGTCGGTGACGGTTCACTCGCCCGATGCGCAGCGGCTGGTCTACCGGCCTGCCGTGCTGGGACGCGCCCGGCTGCACTATGTCAGTGCGCGGGAGAAAGTCGATGAATGGCAGCCGCTGGGCCTGCTGACACAGCTGCACGGAGACGTACCCGCGGACATCTGGGCGGATGCGGTCACCGTCAGCGGAGACGAGCGACTGGTACAGGATGAGGCGGAAGAACGGGCGGCCTTCGGAAAACTGCCGACGGAACTGCTCCGGCCGGCTTCCTACTCCGGGTGGACGACCGACCTGAAGAATCACCTGTATCGCAGCCGCAGGCTGTCGCTGCTGAAGTGCCACACGCTCAAACTGACCGCAGAATCCGGTGAAGAGGAGCGGGATTTCCGGGCGCGAATCGCTCAGTCCGCGCGGGAATACCGCGACCTGCAGCTGGAGAAACTGCGGAAATCGTACACGCCGAAACTGGCCCGTCTGGAAGAGCGGATCCGCAAGGCGGAACAGCGGGTGGAGAAGGAGTCGTCCCAGGTTCGCAACCAGATGATGCAGGCGGCCATATCGTTCGGGACATCGATTCTGGGGGCCATGTTCGGCCGGAAGCTGGCCAGCTCGGCGAATGTCGGGCGGGCAGCCAGTTCGATGCGGGCTGCCGGGCGTGCCTCGCGGGAGCGGGAAGATGTACGGCAGGCAGAGGAAAACGTGGAAGCAGTCCAGGCCGAATACCAGAAGCTGGAACAGGAATTCAAACAGGCGACAACCGCTCTGCAGGAATCCACACAGCCGGGCACGCTGGAACTGACTTCGGTGGAAGTCCGGCCGAGGAAATCCGACATCACCATTGAGGCCGTCTGCCTCGCCTGGGCTCCGTGGTGGATTGATTCCCTGGGGATTGCCACCGCAGCTTTCAGGACAGTGGAAGACTCCTGACGCGGTCTCACCAGCCACTGCAGCATGACATCGCGGGCCGGAGGGCCGGTGTGCTGGTTCGCAGATGGCGGTGGGGGGAACTGTCGAACTGCCGGAAAAATGCTGCGGCAGATATTCCAGAGAGTTCCGTCCGGAACGCAGGCTTCACCACCTGAAATGCCTTCACCAGTAATGTCGATTCTGCTGGTGTGGAATGTATCGGGAGTATGGTTTGCGCCGGCTGTGGCAGCCACCCGAGCCACCGGTGACTCTGCTTCGACTTAACCGGCTGTTCTGCAAAGGGTTTCCGCAGCAGGGCAGATGGCAGCTTCCGCAAATCCTTCCCGCATTCCGCCCTGTCGCACCCTAGACTGAATGCAGCGGGCCGCAGGATACAGCCAGTGCGCGCAGCGGAAGGGTCAGGGACAATGTTAAGCGAGCGGGAGTCAATCGGACAGACGCTGGATCTGCTGACGGCAGGGTTGTACCCGTACGTGGAGCAGGAACTGAAGCGGGTCTATCAGGATCGCTGGCACGATGTGGCTCTGGAGAGCTTCCGCGACGATCGTACGGCCAGCGGACTGAGGGGGGATGTCATCCGCTGGGATGCGCACGCCCTGCTGACGGTGATGTGGGATCAGTGGAACCGCGTGTTTCGCCAGCAGCTTAGCCTGGCGGAACGCAGTCTGGTGGCGGAACTGCGGGATTACCGAAATCGCTGGGCCCATCAGGCCCGTTTCCAGTTTGACGACACCTATCGTATTCTGGACAGCGCGGCCCGGCTGCTGACCGCAATCGATGCGCCTCAGGCTCCCCGGATGCACCGGGACAAGCACGACCTGATGCGGGCTCATTTCAACCAGGAAGCCCGCACGGCCTACAAGCGGGCACGAATTCGCCGGCGCAAATGGAAAGATTTTCTGGTCTATGCGATCTGTTGCGCTTCAATCGTATTTACGATTCTGATCTTCTTCGGGTCGGATGCCTGGTTCCTGGCGCTGTTTGTGGTCTCTGTCTTTGTGTATCTGGCCGGACAGAGGCTGCTGGCTCCCCCGCCATTTTACTTTGGTCCGCACGAGTGCATTAACTGCCATCGCATCATCTACGGGGAAGACTGCCCGTACTGCGAAAACGTGCAGAAGGCTCACCAGCCGGGAGTAGCGGAAGCCGAGGCAGAAGCAGCAGCCGAGGCGGAAGAAGCGGCCGTGGCAGCGGAGAGACTGGCGGACGAGCAGGAAGCCCGGAGGACACCCGCATTCAACCTGCGCGGCGGTGCGTCTGAGACTGCAGCAGCATCCGCCGGGCATAGGCCACCGCCGCGGTGATGGTTTCGTCTTCCTGATCCAGAATGGCCATCAGCTGTTCTTCCGGCACGCCCCGCTGCTGAAGCATGGCGGTGGTGCGGGGCAACGGGTCGCGATCAACCCATTCCAGCAGTTCTTCCTTGCGGCAGACTCCGTATTCCCATTCCCGCACGGCTTCCGCCGGCCCGGGCCAGCGGAATGCGCGGCAGTCGAGAAATGTGGGGCCCCCGTCGCGGCGGGCTCGCAGCACGGAAGAACGAACCGCGGACAAGACCGACTCGGCATCATTCCCGTCGATCTGCCGGGCGGGAATTCCCAGCGACGAAGCCACCTCCAGCAGGCTGTCGGGCTGATGCGCTTCGGACACCGAAGGCAGTCGGGCGTCGAATGTGGTTTCGCAGAGGAACAGCACGGGCAGCTGCTGTCGGGCGGCAAGCTGCAGAGAGCGGACCAGGCGGGTGCCGTCCTGCCCGGTTTCCTCACTGGCCCGGAAGCAGTTGACCGCGACCCGGCTACCCGCGGAGACAGCCGGGCCAGGTTCTTCAGAGTCAGAGAACGTGCCTGGCTGGCCATCGATGTATTCCGCGGTTTCTTCCTGCGAACTGGCGGAGTTTTCTGACTCGGCGGAGGAACGCGGGAACTCTTCGGTTTCCGATGCGTCCAGTTCTTCGCAGCCGAAGACTTCGGCCATCAGGCTGTGTGGTTCGCAGCCGCAGGCAAGGAACCGGCCGTGGGAGTGGTTCTCGCCCCACAGCACGTCGCCAGGTTCCAGCAGGGCGGCCACGCCGGCAAAGATGGCTTCCTGTCCGATGCAGAGCTGGCAGGAAGTGCGAATTTCCCGGGCGGAGATCAGGTCGGCCACGCGTTCTTCAAACAGACGAATCTGCACCATCCGCCGGTACATCGAAAGGAGATCGCTGGTATCGACTGCAGTGGGGACGGTCATGGTCTGGTCTGATGATTGCGAATTGCGAAGGTAGCCTGCCAGAAAGAGATTTTTCAGTGAGGAATGCAGGACTCAGCCACAGTCTCCGGAATGCTCGAGCCTGTTCGGGAGCGGGCTGTCCATCGTGTTCAGTTAACGTACATTACTTTGCCCGTCAAGATGAAGAGCCGACTCCGCAGCAGATGATTCTTCAGTGAAGGTGAATTCTTGT
>JAGQPV010000489.1 GCA_020426545.1 Planctomycetaceae bacterium | reverse complement strand
CCAGGGCCTGGTAGATCGTCGCGGCCAGGTCTTCCGGGCTGGTGACGCCGGAAACCGGGTAGGCCGCGTCGCCATCGGTCTCGCCGTAAATCGTCCCACCCTGAATGCCGGCACCGGCCAGCAGCGCGGGGAACAGCGTGCTCCAGTGGCCCCGACCCCATGTGGGGGTGGGTTTGGGCGTGCGGCCCATTTCCCCCATGCACACCACTAACGTAGTATCCAGCAGGCCCCGGTCTTCCAGGTCTTCCAGCAGGGCGGAATACGCCTGGTCCATCGTGGGCAGCAGATTGTTCTGCAGATCGGTGCTGTTGCGGTGCGAATCCCAGCTGTACCCGTCCACGCAGTCATAATGCACCGTGCAGAATCGGACGCCGGCTTCCACCAGGCGGCGGGCCATCAGCGTCGATTGACCAAACAGGTGCCGGCCATACCGGTCCCGCAGAGCGGCCGGTTCCTGGCGAATGTCGAGCGCCTTGCGGGTCTCTTCGGAAGTCACCAGGGCCAGGGCCCGCTGCTGAAACCGGTCGTAGGCATCGGTCGCAGTGTGATTGTCGAGGGTTCGCTGCTGGTCCTGGAACTGCTGCAGCAGCGAGCGGCGGCGGTTCAGCCGGTTCATGTTCAACCCCTGACCGCTGACGAGCCCTTCAATCTGAAAGGTCAGCTCTTCATCGGTGCAGTCCCGCCAGTAGGGGTTGTCCGAGCTGGACTTCTTCTCAATGGCGGTGGTAATCGGATCCCAGCCCCGGCCCAGCCAGCCGGCGTATTCCCCGGGACGCACCAGCCGGTAGGCGAAGTTCTGCAGTCGACCCAGCGAGTTCGGCAGCACAACGTAGTTCGGCAGCGGCCGCTCGCCCCCGCCTCTTTCCTGAGCCGACAGATAATCGACCGCGGAACCCATCGAGGGCCAGTCCTCCGGCGTGGCACTGAACCCGCCACCACGGGGAATCTGCCACCGCTGACCCGTCTGGATATAATGCCCGCCACCACTGTGATCATTGAACGTGTGCGACATCGTCTTGAGCAGGCAGAACTTGTCGCTGACCTGTGCCGTGCGGGGCAGGTGCTCGCTGATCTTCAGGCCCGGCGTGCGGGCGGCAATCGACTGAAACGGCCCGCGGATCTCCGCCGAAGCCTCGGGCTTCATGTCGAAGGTTTCCAGCTGGCTGGGCCCGCCGAACAGAAACAGAAAAATCACCGACTCGGCCCGGCGGTGCGGGCTGATGCCGGATGCTTCCGCCTGCAGAATCTGCGGCAGATTCAGGCCCAGCAGGCCGGCGCCTCCCGCCCGCAGAATATCGCGGCGGGTGGTGCCATCACACAGGCTGGTCGGCTGGCTGAACAGATTCAGCATGGGTTGCTCCGGGCGGGCAGGCTGGCCGGTGGGTGATACCATCGGGGAGGGAAGGGGGGCGGCTGTCGCATGCACAAAGGCCGCCCGCCGTGTATTGTCGGCAGAACAGAACGCATCACCTGACGTTCATATGACAGAATACCACGCCCGGCACAGGCTGTACAGGTTCTCTTCGCTCGTCTCAATCATCCGGAAGTCACCCCATGCCCCGTATTCTGCTGGCTGAAATGAAGCAGGAAACCGCCACCTTCAACCCGGCCCGCACCGAGTACGAATCCTTCGTGATTCATCGCGGGGCGGAGATGATCACCGCCCTCGAACAGACGGATACCGAACTGGCCGGGGCGCTGGAAGTCTTCCGCCAGCACAGCGACTTCGTTCCCGTGCCGGCCCTGTCGGCCCGGGCTGTCTCCGGCGGGCCCATTCGCACCGCCGGGCTGAACCGGTTGCTGGAGGAACTGACCGAAGCCGTGCGGCAGGGCGGGCCCGTCGACGCTGTCTGCCTGATCCTCCACGGAGCCATGGCCGGCGAAGAAGAGATGGATCCCGAAGGCGAGGCCCTCCGGCGGATTCGCGGGATCGTGGGCGATGTGCCGCTGGTGGCCACGCTCGATCTGCACGCCATTCTCACCAACCGCATGGTGGAACTGGCCGACATCCTCGTGCCATATCACACGTATCCCCATACGGACCATTACACCACCGGCCAGCGGGCGGCCCGCCGGCTGCTGCAGCTGCTCGCTGGTAATGTCACGCCGGAAGTTGCCCGCATCCGCCTGCCGATGCTGGTGCGGGGAGACGAACTGCTGACAGCCACCGGCCTGTTCGGCCAGGCCATCCGCATGTGCCAGGCGCTGGAAGCGGAAACCGACGGGCTGGCTGCCGGCGTGCTGATCGGCAATCCGTTTACCGACGTGCCCGACCTGCGTTCCAATGTACTCATCACCACGAACGGGAACCGCGACCTGGCCGAACGCACTGCGAAACAGATCGCCGCTTTCATGTGGGACAACCGCACGCGGTTCGTGGCGCCGCTTCAGTCGATCGAGGACGCCATTGATTCCGCCCGAACAGCAGCAGGGCTGACGGTCTTTTCCGATGCGGCCGATGCCACAGCCAGTGGAGCCGCTGGCGACAGCAACGCGATCCTCAAAGCTCTGCTGGATCCGCCGTTTGAGTTCCCCGCACTGGTGCCGATTGTCGATGCACCAACCGCCTCCGCAGCCCATCAGGCAGGCGAAGGCAGTACTGTCACGGTCCAGCTGGGTGGAACCCGCGATCCCGGCCGGTTCACGCCGGTGGAAGTCACGGCGCAGGTCGTCAGCCTGTTCGACGGGAACTTCCGTTATGAAGACGGCACCGAAGCCCACGGCGGACCGACCGCAGTCCTCCGTGCGGGGCAGGTTGACATTCTGGTCACCTCAAACCCCGTGTATGTTGTCGGCCGGCAGATTTTCACCGCCCACGGACTCGACCCGCGGGACTACCGGGTCGTGGTCGTCAAATCACCGAACGGGTTCCGCACACATTACGAAAGCATTGCCGCGGCGATTGTGCCCGTCGATGCACCGGGTTCCACCAGCGCCAACCTGCTGTCGCTGCCGTTTACCCGCTGCGCCCGTCCCGCCTTCCCGCTGGATGCCGATGTGCCCGCACCGGCCGAACTGACATGAAGAACGGGGCACAAAAAAAACTCCGCCCGGCAGCACACTGACTGCACAGGCGGAGTTCGGATTCGGTGAACCGGAAGTAGAAGCTCAGACTGTTATTCCGTGGTCTTCAGATCGAAGTTAATCACGTTCTCGCCGTCCGTGACTTCTTCCTCCAGAATCGTCGCTGCGTTGTACTTTTCCGGCACGCTGTCGTTGGTATCGTCGCCTTCACCATGCTTGCTGATCCGCACCTTGTGCCGGCCAATGGCCGCTCCTTCTTCCGACGGACCGTAGCTCAGTTTGTACTTGCCGGTTTCATCGGTCGTTCCAGTCGACAGTGCGCCGCCCTCCTGGGGCGTGAACATGACCGAAGCACCTTCCAGCGGCTGGCCATCGAGTGTGATCGTACCGGTGACCGTGGAACGGGGCGGAAGATCTTCATCGGGAGCACTGCCGCATCCGGAAATCACCAGCAGCCCGAGTACCAGCCCTGCAGCCAGCAGCGACCGCCCGCGGACAGCAGCAGAATGTGAAATCACAGGATCAGAACTCACCAATCACCTCGTTTCCGGAAATGGACGACAGGCCGTTCAGCACGGTCTGACTGATGTTCTCACTGAGGAACCGCACCGCACCATCTCCCAGCAGGCAGTTTGCTCCCCCCTCGTGGGAACTGCCGGCCCGCCAGGCATACACCCGGCGATCGGTCGCGCTGGAAGGCGTATTGATGCCGTAGGCCGGCACGATGTAGAACGTATGAGAGTACTGGCTCCAGAAGGGCCCGTAATTCGCGGAAGACTTCTCCAGGGGCGTTTCCAGCAGCATGATTGTGTTGCTGGTGCCATCAGTGATGTTGGCGATCCGGGCCGCCCCGTTGTTACCGAATGCGGTCTTCGCACTGCTGGTGATGGCGCCGTAGTTCATGATCACGCTGTTCTCGATCGCGTGCTGAATAAACCCGTAACTGGTGCGGTAGCCCACGTTGTAGGAATAGACACCGCCACCCGTGCTCGTCGAATACGGTCCGGGATTACCGGCATCCGACGGACAGAGGAAGGCCGGAATCTTGTGCCCGGTAGCTGCTGTCTGCCACGTGCTGACATCCGGCGCAGCACAGGTCCCATACACGGCCTGCCCGGTGGGCTGCGAGAAGTTGATCAGGTTGTAGATCGTCCCCTGATCAATCTGCGGCAGCAGGAACATGTAGCCCGTGTGGTTCCGCACGAGGCCTGTCGGCACGAAGGTATCGCAGTTCAGCTGGCCGGGGTTGATCAGAGCAGGCGGCATCTGCCGGGAACTGTCGTGGTAGTTGTGCAGCGCCAGGCCCAGCTGCTTCATGTTGTTCCGGCACTGTGTCCGCCGGGCGGCTTCCCGTGCCTGCTGCACAGCCGGCAGCAGCAGAGCAATCAGAATGGCGATGATCGCAATCACCACCAGCAGCTCAATCAATGTGAATCCACGACGACGCAGCATGAGAACAACCTTTCGACAGAAGCATCGGAAGAAAATCTGCCCGAACGGGCGATACACTTGATCAGAAATCGGCGCAGCCAGAAGTCATCGAGCATCCGTGGAAATCACCGGTCAATGGCGCGCAACCGGCAAGATACAGCATATTCACCAATGCTCAAAAGGGCAGTTCTAGAGCGCTGCAGACAGCGGGTGACGGGTTGCCCTCACTCAGAGAGATCTCGTGAAGATTACCTTAACGTGGCAAGTAAAGTCTACGATT